>NZ_DCNR01000083.1:31118-42373 GCF_002322065.1 Dermacoccus sp. UBA1591
CAGATGTGACCGAAAAGCGCACAAGGGGACGAGAATCGCCGATGTGGACGCCGTTCGCCGATGTGGACGGGAATCGCGGGAGGGTCAGCGCCCGGCGCGCGAGTTCGACGAGAACCCGGCTGCACCGCCGCTGCGACGAGCGCCGCCGGAGCGTCCTGCCGCACCCGAGCCACCCTGGCCACGCGCACCCGAACCACCACGCGAGCCACCCTGGCTCCGTGAACCCGAGCCACCGGACGGACGCCCGCCCGCCCGGTTGCCGTCGCGACCACCGGTCGCAGCACCGCCGGAGCGTCCGCTGCCCTGGTTGTCACGGCCGGCGCCGTCCTGACCGCCGCGGCCGCCGCTCTGAGCGCCTCGGCCACCGGAGCGTCCTCCGCCCTGGTTGCGGCCGCCGGAGCGTCCGCCCTGGCCACGTCCGCCTTGACGCTGCTCGCCGCCGTCCTTCGGAGCCTTCTTGCGCGAGGGCTCCTGCACGGGTGCGGTGGGCAGTGCTGCGGCGACCTCGTCGGCGCTCATCGTGCGACGCTCACCGGGCGCGAGCTCATCGAGCAGCGGGTGCGAGGCGGTGACGTTCGTCGTCGTCGCGTTGATCTTCGCCATTCGCAGCAGCGACTTCACGTCGCCGCGCTGATCCGGCGTCATGAGGGTGATGACGGTGCCCGCGGCGCCGGCGCGGGCGGTGCGGCCCGAGCGGTGCAGGTAGGCCTTGTGCTCGGTGGGCGGGTCGGCGTGAACGACGAGCGAGACGTCGTCGACGTGGATGCCGCGCGCGGCGATGTCGGTCGCGACGAGCGTCTCGACGGCGCCCGAGTGGAACGCGTCGAGGTTGCGCACGCGAGCGTTCTGCGACAGGTTGCCGTGCAGGTCGACGGCGGGAATGCCGCGGCCGGCGAGCTGCTTAGCGAGCTTCTTCGCGCCGTGCTTGGTGCGGGTGAACACGACCGTGCGTCCGGGTGCGGAGACGAGGTCGGTGAGCACGTCGATGCGCGAGTCGGAGTCGACGGCGAAGACGTGGTGCTCCATCGTCGCGACGGGCGACTGCGCCGAATCGGCCTGGTGCGTCACCGGGTTCGACAGGAACTTCTTGACGAGCACGTCGATGCCACCGTCGAGCGTGGCGGAGAACAGCAGGTGCTGCGCCTCGCGCGGCACCTTCGTCAGGATGCGTTTGACGCCGGGCAGGAAGCCCATGTCGGCCATGTGGTCGGCCTCGTCGAGGATGCAGACCTCGACGTCGGACAGGTCGCAGAAGCCCTGGCCCATGAGGTCTTCCAGACGCCCGGGGCACGCGATGAGGACGTCGACGCCCGCCTTGAGAGCCTTGACCTGCGGGTTCTGCCCGACGCCGCCGAAGACGGTCGTGTACGACAGCCCGGCCGCCGCGGCCAGCGGCTTGAGCGAGTCGGCGATCTGGTTGGCGAGCTCGCGCGTCGGCGCGAGGACGAGCGAGCGCGGGCGGTAGGCGTCGATCTCGTAGCGCGTCTCGTCGAGACGGGCGACGAGCGGCAGCAGGAACGCGAACGTCTTGCCCGAGCCGGTACGGCCGCGGCCGAGGACATCGCGGCCCTTGAGCGAGTCGGGCAGCGTCGCGGCCTGGATGGGTGTCGGCGTGTCGATGCCGAGCTTGTCGAGGGTCTTGACGAGGACGGCGGGCACGCCGAGATCGGAGAACGAGGGCACAGATGACTCCTGGAGAAGTTGCATGGAAAGACGAACGATCGATGGTGGAAGCCCGCGCGGTGAATCCGCGCGTCGCAGGCGATCTCGCATCTCGACGATCGTCCGACTCTCATGCGCCACGCGTTCCCGAGACCGGAGGGCGTCGTTCGACGACGTGTGCTGCCCGGTCCGGCGCTGCCGCGCGCCGGGCGCACGACGAGCGCGGGGCGCTCCGATTCGAGGGGAGGCGCAGGGGCGAGTCGGCCACCTGCACGAAGCATCCAGTCTACGCGCAAAGGTTGCGAACCTTCACATGTCACTGTCACGGGCGTGGCATTCGTCGCATCATCGTGCTTGGCTGGAGGTCACCTATTCGCCCCTGGCGCCCGCCCCTCGCACCATGACGCTCGATGCACCACCCGAGCCGAGGACGCCTCCAGCACAAGGGATCTCTCATGGCAGCCATCCCCGTCGACGCGCCACGCGCCCTCGACGCCCATCGTCCGCTGAGCAAGACGTCGCTCGCCGTCGCGGGGTCGTCGACCGTCATCGAGTGGTACGACTTCACGCTGTACCTGTACCTGACGACGGTCATCTCGCGCGTCTTCTTCGGCGGCGGCACGAGCGGTACCGCATGGACGCTGCTGGTCTTCGCCGGCACCTACCTGATGCGCCCCGTCGGCGCCGCGTTCTTCGGCCATGTCGGCGACCGCATCGGGCGCAAGCCCGTCCTTCTCATCTCCATGGCCCTCATGACGTTGGCGATGCTCGCGACGGCCTGCCTGCCGACGTACGCCTCCATCGGGCCCATGGCGGGTTACCTGATGATCGCCCTGCGCGCCCTCATGGCGTTCAGCGTCGGCGGCGAGTACTCGGGCGTCATGACGTACCTCGTCGAGGGCTCCGAACCGCACCGCCGCGGCTTCGTCACGTCGCTGGCCTCCGCGGCGAGCGAGATCGGTGGCCTGCTGGCGGTCGGCCTCTCGGCGATTACGACGTCGTACTTCGTCGGTGACGACCTCGATTCCTGGGGCTGGCGCGTGCCGTTCTTCATCGGCGCGGCGATGGCTGCGACGACCCTGTTCATGCGCTCACGCATGGAGGAGTCGCCCGTGTTCGAGGAGGAATCCGAGGCGGACAAGTCGAAGAACCCGCTCGTCGAGGTGCTCAAGACCGAGCCCGCCGCGGTGTGGCGTGGTTTCGCCATCTCGGCGCTCGGGTCGATCACGTACTACGTCGGGATCGGCTACGCGCCGACGTTCCTGCAGTCCGCAGGCAAGTTCAGCGAGTCCGACGCCCTGTGGCTCGGTACCGCGGCGGCGATCGCCGTCATCCTCGTGACGCCGCTGGCGGGCCTCGCCGCCGACCGCTTCGGCCGCCGTCCCATCCTGCTCATCTTCGGGGTGCTCGCGGCCGTGACGTCGCTGACGATGTTCCAGCTCATGGCGAACGGCTCGACGGGCGCGGCGCTCGCGGGCGCCCTCGTGCTCGCCGCCGTCGCGGGCGGGTGGAGCGCCGTGGCCGCGTCGGCCATCGCGGAGCAGTTCAAGTCGAAGGCCCGCATGTCGGGCATGGCGCTCGGATTCACGACGGCGACCGCCATCTTCGGCGGGTTCGCGCCGCTCGTCGGGCAGAAGCTCATCGACTCGACTGGTTGGGCACCCGCGCCCGGCGCGATGATCGCCGTCGTCGCGATCTGTGTGCTGCCCGTCGTGTGGTTCCAGAAGGAGACGGCCCCGAACGTGACAGAGGGCAACGCCGCCAACGATCCGGCCTCCCCCACCCGCACGCCGTGACCATCTGCGATTCCTGGCCACATTCGCGATCTTCGTCCACGTCTGCGATTTCCGGTCACCTTCGCGATTCCTGATCCCATCCGCGAATCCCGGTCACTTTCGCACCGCCAGCCGTGACGGCGAAGGCCGCGCCCGACGCGTCGGGCGCGGCCTTCTCGGCGTCCGACACGGGGCAGCTCGCATCGTCGCCATTCTTCGCGCCCCGGGCCCCCTGGACCACAATGGTGCGGTGAGTGAGACGAGACCCGCGCCCGAGACCGACGCCCCGCCTCTGGCGATGCAGATCGCGCTGCGCGTCGAGAAGACCGCGCCACCGGACGAACTCGACGCCTGCGCCGCGGCCGCGCAGGCCTGCGTCGGATTGCTCGTCGAGGCCGAGCGCCGCGCGCACCCCGTCGTGTCCTCTGATGCCGCCCCCGACACTGCGATGCTCGACGCCATCGACGCCTGGCGCGGCATCGCCATCCGCAAGATCGTGAGGCGTTGCAGCGGCAAGCGCTGGAGTGACGCGCAAGCCCTCGACGGGGTGACGGCTCGTCACGGCAGCGCCGAGGCTCGTGCGTTCACGCCGGCGCCGACGTCACCGCTGCCGCCCGAGCTGAAGAAGATGCAGGTCGAGGGCACGCAGCTCCCGTCGCACCCCAACGATGGAACGAGCGACGCGCGCGACCCGCAGGACGTGGATGCGATGGTCACCGTCCGCCTCAGCCCCCTCGTCACGATGACGAGCGGAAAGAGCGCCGCGCAGTGCGCGCACGCGGCGCAGCGAGCGTGGGAATCGATGAGCGCCGACGAGCGCGCACGGTGGGCGGCCGACGACCACCGCGTCCGCATCGTGCGCGATACAGAGGCGCACTGGGCCGCGACGCCGGGCCGCGTCAGCATCATCGACGCCGGATTCACCGAACTCGACGGACAGCACGAGACGACCCGCGCGGACTGGTGACGCACCCGCGCACGTCACGATTCGTCGCCGCGCATCACGTGAACCGCGGTTTCCCGCGCAGAGAGCACAAGATTGCGGCCCGGCGACCGGCAGAATGAATGCACCCGACCGTCAGGAGTTCTCGTGACCGCCACGCCCCGCCTCGTCGCCGACCTCGACGTGCTCGAACGCAACATCGACGCCATGGCGAGCCTGGGTCGTGACGCCGGTGTCGCGCTGCGGCCGCACGTCAAGACGCACAAGATGCCGGAGATCGCCACGATGCAGCGTGACGCGGCGGCGCACGGCATCACCGTCGCGACGATCGGTGAGGCCGAGGTCTTCGTCGACGCGGGCTTCGACGACGTGTTCATCGCCTACCCCTTGTGGGTCGACGACGAGGCTGGGCGGCGCCTGCGCGCCCTCGCGGAACGCGCGCGCGTCGGCGTCGGCTGCGACTCGATGACGGCCGCGCGCCAGCTGCGCAAGCCGCTCGGCTCTGCGGTGGTCGAGGTCCTCGTCGAGCTCGACTCGGGTCAGCACCGCACCGGCATCCCGGCGCGTGACGCAGGCGAGCTCGCCGCGGGCATCGCGAGCCTCGGCTTCGACGTGCGCGGCGTCTTCACCTTTCCCGGCCACTCGTACTCGCCGGAAGGCCGAGCCCAGTCCGCTGACGACGAACGCGCTGCGCTCGCCGGCGCGTCACGAGCCCTGCGCGCCAAGGGAATCGAACCGCACGTTCGTAGCGGCGGGTCGAGCCCGAGCATGGCGTTCGCTGCACGCAACGGCGCTGGCGAAGGCGCGCGCGCGGGCATGCCGGGGGTTGCGTCGTCGTCGGGGAGCGCCCTCACGAGCCTGCCTGGCGCCACCTCCGCCGTCAACGACGGCGCGGGCCCGTCGACGGATGTCGCCCCCACGGAGATGCGGCCCGGCGCGTACGTCTTCAACGATGCGCAGCAGTGGGAACTCGGAGCCTGCGCGGCCGGGGACATCGCGCTCACCGCACACGCGCGGGTCGTCTCGCACTCGGGTGGGCGCTTCGTGCTCGATGCCGGGTCGAAGACGCTCGCTGCCGACAAGGCGCCCTGGGCGAGCGGCCACGGTCGACTGCTCGACCATCCCGACGCGCGCATCGTGCAGATGTCCGAGCATCACGGCGTCGTCGACATGGCCGGGGCCTCCCTGCCCGCACTCGGCTCGACGGTGCGCGTCGTGCCGAATCACTGCTGCAACGCGATCAACCTGGCCAACGCGGTCGACGTCGTACGCAACGGCACGCTCGTGGACACCTGGGCCGTCGCAGCGCGGGGCATGAACAGCTGACGCCTTTCGCGTGCTCGAGTGTGTGGGGCGTGATCGATCCAGCGCTCGCACCGAGGCGCCGCGCAGGTGAGTCAGTTGGTGCCGGCCGAGTCAGTCCTGCGTAACTCGGCCAGCATCAACTGACCCGGCTGCGCGAGGCGGGCGAGCGTCAGCGCACCAATCGGCGCAGGGCGTCGCTGACCTCGGCGAGCTTGGTGGCCTGTTCGTCGCCCCCGGCTCGAGCAGCCTCGACGACGCAGTGGGCCATGTGGTCGTCGAGCAGCCCGAGCGCCACGGCCTTCAACCCCGACTGGATGGCCGCGATCTGGGTGAGGACGTCGATGCAGTACCGGTCGTCCGCGACCATCTTCTCGACGCCGCGCACCTGCCCCTCGATGCGCTTGAGCCGCTTCGACAGAGCATCCTTCGACCCGGCGTTCTCGTACCCCGGTTTCGACGGTTCACAGCACGACGACCCCGCGGCGTGATCGCCGCCATCGGACACCCCGTTGCCCGGCTCCACAGCGTCAACCATGGCGTCTTCAGCCCCCGTCAGTGCGTCGACGACGGGTTCCTGCCGCATCGCCTCCACGGCCGGCTCCTTCGACTTCGTCTCGCTCACGCGCGCCCACCCTCCTCGTTCGATCGATGACTCGGCCGTTGCTCCGCCGTCCCGGCGAATCCGCGCAACCGCAAGCTGTTTAGCACGACGAACACCGAGCTGAACGCCATCGCGGCGCCCGCGATCATGGGGTTGAGCAGCCCCGCGGCGGCCAACGGAATCGCTGCGACGTTGTACGCGAACGCCCAGAACAGGTTGCTCTTGATCGTGTTCAGCGTCCTGCGGCCCAGGCGGATCGCGTCGCCGACGAGACGCAGATCGCCGCGCACGACGGTGACGTCAGCCGCTTCGATCGCAACGTCCGTGCCCGTTCCCATCGCGATGCCGAGATCGGCCTGCGCGAGCGCGGGAGCGTCGTTGACGCCGTCGCCGACCATCGCGACGACGCGCCCCTCACCCTGCAGACGCGTGATGACGTCGACCTTGCCCGCCGGCAGCACACCGGCGATGACGTCGTCGATGCGGACTGCGTCGGCGACGCTCCGCGCGGCGCGCTCGTTGTCGCCCGTCAGCAGGACGGTGTGCAGGCCGAGGCGCGACAGTCCGCGCAGGGCATCCGCGCTCGTCGGTTTCACGGTGTCGGTGACGGCGATGACGCCACGCGCCGCGCCGCCCCATCCGACGGCGACGACCGTCCCACCACCCGATTCGAGATCGTCGAAGGCTCCACGCAGGTGGCCGTCGAGAGCCATGCCCCGGGCCGCGAGAGCATCCGGGCGGCCGACGATGACGTCGACCATCACGGCTGCCTCAGCGTTCGGGCCGGGCACGCGCACTCGCCCCGTCACGCCCTCGCCGGGCATGTTGATGAAACCGTCGGCGGTCGGCAGATCGCCGACGCGGTCGCGGCCCGCGTCGGTGATGGCGCGAGCGATCGGGTGCTCCGAGCCGCTCTCGAGGGCTGCCGCAACAGCGAGCACGTCCTCCTCGGATTCACCACCGGCACAGACGATCTCACCGACCGACATCTCGCCGGAGGTGAGCGTTCCGGTCTTGTCGAGCACGACCGTGTCGATGCGATGCGTCGCCTCGAGCACCTCGGGGCCCTTGAAGAGCACCCCGAACTGCGCGCCGCGCCCAGTACCCACCATGAGCGCCGTCGGCGTCGCAAGACCCAGCGCGCAGGGGCACGCGATGATGAGCACCGCGACGGCTGCGGTGAACGCCGCTTCGACGTCGCCCGTCACGACGAGCCAGCCGAGGAGCGTCAGCACCGACAGCGCAATGACGACCGGCACGAAGATGCCGGAGACGCGATCGGCGAGCCGCTGCACGTCCGCTTTGCCGTTCTGCGCGTCCTCGACGAGCTTCGCCATCTGCGCGAGCTGCGTCTGCCCGCCGACGCGGGTGGCGCGCACCACGATCCGTCCGCTCGTGTTGAGCGTCGCCCCGATGACGGCGTCACCGGGGCCGACGTCGACGGGCACCGATTCGCCCGTCACCATCGAGGCGTCGACGGCGCTGTCACCGCTGACGACCTCGCCGTCGGTCGCGATCTTCTCGCCGGGTCGCACGACGATGCGGTCGCCGACGACGAGTTGGCCTGCGTTCACACGCTGCTCGCGCTCGACGCCGTCAGGGCCGGAGCGCAGGACGGTCGCCTCCTTGGCCCCCAGGTCGAGCAGAGCGCGCAGCGCGGCGCCGCTCGCGCGTTTCGAACGCGCCTCGACGAAGCGTCCGAGCAGCACGAACGTCGTGACGCCGGCGGCCGCCTCCAGGTAGATGTTCGACGCACCGTGCCCTCGCGTCGCGCCGAAGTCGAAGCCGTGCTTCATGCCCGGCATGCCGGCGTCGCCGAAGAACAGCGCGTACAGCGACCACGCGAACGCCGCGATCGTGCCGACGCTGACGAGGGTGTCCATCGTCGTCGCGCCGTGCTTGAGGTTCGTCCACGCGGCGCGATGGAACGGCCACGCACCCCAGACCACGACGGGCGCCGCGAGCGTCAGCGACAGCCACTGCCAGTTCGTGAACTGCAGCGGCGGAATCATCGCCATGAGCACGACAGGCACCGTCAGCACAGCGCTGACGACGAGGCGCTGCCGCAGCTCGCGCACGTGCGCGTCGGCCGGTGATTCGCCCGCTTTGCCGGCGCGAGCGCCGCTGTCCGCCCCGTCAGCGTCGGCCGATGACGGCGGGGAAACCGGTTCCGGCGTGATGACGCTCGCGCCGTAGCCGGTCTTCTGGACCGTTGCGACGAGGTCGTCGGGCGTCACGTCGTCGGCGAAGGCGACGCGTGCCTTCTCCGTCGCGTAGTTGACGCTGGCCTCGACGCCGTCGAGCTTGTTGAGCTTGCGTTCGATGCGGTTCGCGCACGAGGCGCACGTCATGCCTGTCAGCGCCAGTTCGACACTCTGCGTCGGCGTTGCCGGAGCCTCGGGGGCTACTGGCGCCGCTGGGGTGGGGGTCCGGGTCTGCGTGGTCGTCTCGATCACCCTCAGGCGAGCTGGTATCCGGCTTCGGTGACGGCGGCGTCGACCTGCTCGCGGCTCACGGGCCGGTCGGAGGTGAACGTCACGACGCCGCTCTCGTGGTTGGCGACGACGTCGCTGACGCCGGGGATCTCCTCGAGTTCCTCGCGCACGCTCATCTCGCAGTGGCCACAGGTCATGCCGGTGACGGTGTACGTGCTGGTGTTCTGCTCAGCCATGACTGCTCCTTCGTCGTGTTTTACTGACACACAACACCATACCCCCAGAGGGTATTCCCCTCCGGTCGACCGTCGCCCGCCCCCGCCGTCGCGCGCGTCAGTTCGATGCCAGGTGCGCGCCGAAGCGCTGCATCCCGCGGATCCACCGGTCGTAGTCGGCGCCCTTGGCGCGGTACATGTCGAGCACGTTCGCGTGGGGCAGCACGAGGAACGTCTCGTTCTCGATCGCGCGCATGACGTCGTCCGCCACCTGCGCAGGCGTGAGCACCGGGCCCGATTCGGTGACGGCGCGCTGCGCGACGCGCGAGGCGCCGCCGGTCTCGGTCAGCAGGTTCGTGTCGACGCCCATCGGGCACAGGCAGCTGACGCCGACGCCCTTGTCGCCGTACGACACGGCGAGCCATTCGGCGAAGGCGAGCGCCGCGTGCTTCGTCGTCGCGTACGTCGACGAGCCGATCTGCGTGAGCAGGCCGGCAGCCGACGCCGTCGAGACGAAGTAGCCGCGGCCGCGCTCCACCCATCCCGGCACGAGCTGCTGCGCGGCGCGCACGTGCGCCATGAGGTTGACGTCGATCGCGGTGGCCCAGCTCGCCTCGTCGGCCAGATCTGCGCCCACGCCGACGCCTGCGTTCGCGACGTAGACGTCGACCGGCGCACCGAACTCGCGTTCGGCGAGGGCGATGACCTCGGCGATGTCGGCGGCGCTCGAGGCGTCACCGGCGGCAGCGACCACGTCGCCGTGGGCGGTGGCGAGCCGTTCGCGCGTGGCACTGAGACGCTCGCCGTCGAGGTCGGTGAGGGCGACCTTCGCGCCGCGTTCGAGCAGCGCCTCCGCAAGCGCCGCGCCGATCCCGCCTGCCGCCCCGGTCACCACGCACACCGCGCCGTGAACATCCATGTCTGCCACCTCGTTCATCGTCGTGAAGCATTGTTGAGCAATGCTCAATAGTCACCTCGATCACATCACAGACTGCGTCGGCCGCGCCAGGGGTTCATCGCCACCGGCTCTTCCGACCGGCGCCCGGCCGAGCGATCCGTGCGCATCTCAGCGCCGCCCGGCCACTGCCGGGCCGGGCGAACCACGCCCGCCCCTCGAACGACGTGCGACGACCCGCTCGGCTCCCCCGGCCCGAGACGATACGTTCGAGCCATGCCATGGAACCCTCCAGAGATTCCCGCCTCCGCCGGCTCACTGCTCTTCGATCGTTCGGGGCGCCTGCTCATCCTCGAGCCGACATACAAGAGCGGCTGGACGATCCCCGGCGGCGCGATGGAGGCCGACGGCGAGAGTCCATGGGACGGATGCCGGCGCGAGGTGCTCGAAGAGACGGGGCTGGTCGTGACGAGCGGACACCTCGTCATCGTCGACACCCGCCCGGGCAAGCTCGAGCGCAAGCTGGGGCTGCGCTTCCTCTTCGACTGCGGCACCCTCGACGACAAGCAGATTGCCTCGATCCGCCTGCAGGCCGACGAGATCGCCTCCCACCGCTTCGCCGAACGCGACGAGGCGCTGGCCCTGCTGTCGAAGCCCGTCGGACGGCGCGTCGCGCACGGCTGGGGCGCCCCTCACTGCCTCTACCTCGAGAACGGTCGGCCGGTCGACGGGGTGAACTGACGCCCCGGGGCTCACCCCTCTGCGGTTGCCTCGGCCTGTTGACGCACCCCGCATCAGCCCGCAGGTCAGGCATCCACGCCCGCGGGAATGCGGATCGCAGCGCGACATCATAGGCTGGGCATCGAACGGAACGGCGCGCTCAGCGTCGTTGATTCTTCAACGAAGGTGGTATTCGCATGTTCAACCCCGGCAAGGCTCTCGGCCGCGCGATGGTCGGTTCGCTGTTCGTCTACGGCGGCCAGAACGCCATCAAGAACCGCGCTCACCTCGTGCCGATGATCGACGCCGCGCAGGAGCGCTACGGCCTCAAGGGTCAGCTCCCGCTCACGTCCGAGCAGCTCATCCAGGCCAACGGCGCCGGCATGATCGCCCTCGGCGCGGCGATGGGCCTCGGCATCAAGTCGCGTCTCGCCGCCATCGGCCTGCTGCCGTTGCTGGCCGCCACGACGGTCTCCGCCCACAACTTCTGGGACATCAAGGACGACCCGCAGGCCCGCAACCAGCAGATGACCGCCTTCTTCGGCAACCTCGCCGCCGCCGGTGGCCTCGTCACCGTCATCATGACGAAGAACTAACGCACCCGGCCGTCAAGGTCTGAGACGTCTGCGATCGACGGCTGAGGAGTCGCCGTCCGAGAATTCGATGGCGGCCTTGCGCCGCGTCACGCGTGAGAGCCGGAACCC
>NZ_DCNR01000087.1:0-196 GCF_002322065.1 Dermacoccus sp. UBA1591
CGGGCCCGGCGGGCGAGTGCCCGAGCCGGGCGATGCGGCCGATGCGGCGGGCCCCGACGGCTGACGGCGGCTCACGCCGCTCCCTCCTGACGTCCGAGCTGCGAATCGACCACCTCGCGGTACGGCGCGCACGTGGCGAGCAGTTCCTCGTGCGTGCCCATGCCGACGGCCGCGCCGTCCTCGAGGACGATGATGA
>NZ_DCNR01000087.1:447-611 GCF_002322065.1 Dermacoccus sp. UBA1591
GTCCTCGAGGACGATGATGAGGTCGGCGTCCGTGATCGTCGAGACGCGCTGGGCGACGATGAGCACCGTCGCGTCCTTCACCTGCGGCGCGAGCGCGGCACGCAGCCGCCTGTCGGTCGCGAGGTCGAGTGCGCTGAACGAGTCGTCGAACAGGTAGATGCGGG
>NZ_DCNR01000087.1:839-5737 GCF_002322065.1 Dermacoccus sp. UBA1591
GCCCTGCTCGATGACGGCGTCGAGGCCGCCGTCCATTCTCTCGACGAAGTCACGCGCCTGTGCCGTCTCGAGCGCGGACCACAGCTCGTCGTCGGTGGCGTCGGGTTTGCCGTAGCGAAGGTTCGACGCGACGGTGCCGGAGAACAGATAGGCGTGCTGCGGGACGAGGCCGATGCTGCCCCACAGCGCCTGCGGGTCGAGTTCGCGCACGTCGACGCCGTCGATGCGCACCGCGCCGGCCGACACGTCGAACAGTCGCGCGACGAGGCCGAGCACCGTCGACTTGCCCGAACCGGTCGAGCCGATGAGCGCGACGCGTTGGCCGGGGCGGGCGGTGAACGACAGGTCGCGCACGACAGGTTCGTCGGCGCCCGGATAGCGCATCTCGGCGTGCTCGAGTTCGACGACGCCGCGCACCCCACCGTCGGGCAGGATCGGTGACGCAGGCTCGACCACGCTCGAGCGCGTGTCCAGTACCGCCGTGATGCGCTCGGCAGCCACTGCGGCACGCGGAATCATGACGAGCATGAACGTGGCCATCATGATGGCCATGAGGATCTGCATGAGATAGCTCATGTACGCCGACAGCGCGCCGATCTGCAGGTCGCCGTCACCGACGCGGTGGCCGCCGAACCACCAGACGGCGACCGTCGAGAGGTTCATGACGAGGAACACCGTCGGAAACATGAAGGCCATGAGGTTGCCGACGCGGATCTGCGCGTTCGCGAGCGCCGAGTTGGCGGCGCCGAAACGCTGCAACTCGTGCGGTTCCCGGACGAACGCACGCACGACGCGGATGCCCGACAGGTGCTCGCGCATGACCCGGTTGACGCCGTCGAGCCGCTCCTGAACCGTGCGGAACCCGGGCACCATGCGCGAGACGATGAGACCGATCGCGACGGCCAGCACCGGCACGGCGACGACCATGAGCCACGACAACCCGACGTCCTGGTGCAGCGCCATCATGACGCCGCCCACCATCATGATCGGCGCCGTCACCATGAGGTTGGCGCCCATGAGAACGAGCATCTGCACCTGCTGCACGTCGTTCGTCGAGCGCGTGATGAGCGACGGCGCGCCGAACTCGGCGACCTCGCGCGAGCTGAAGCGCTGGACGGCGCCGAAGACGCGGGCCCGCATGTCGCGTCCGGCGTTCATCGCGATGCGGGCCGAGAACCAGGCCGCGCAGATCGCGGCGCACACCTGGACAACGCTGACGAGCAGCATCCAGCCGCCGGTGCGCCAGATGTAACCGGTGTCGGCGCGTACGACGCCGTGGTCGACGATGTCGGCGTTGAGGTTCGGCAGATACAGCGACGCGGCGACGCTGACGAGTTGCGCGGCGACGAGCCCGAGCAGCAACCGACCATGGGGCGCCAGCGACTGACGCACGAGTGAGACGAGCACGTGCTCAGCCTAGGTGCGCCAGGACCGACAACCCCGTCAGGTCGCGGTTGTCGGCGGTTTCGGCGCCCTCACGGCGCCGGTAGCATGGGCGGGTGAGTCACGTCGGGTATTCAGGGTTGTTCGGGCTCACGGGCCGTTGGTACGTCGTCGTCGCGTTCATCGCGCGCCTGCCACTGGCCATGTCGCAACTCGGCACGCTGCTGCTCGTCGCGACGACGACCGACTCCTACACCTACGCCGGCATCTGCGCGGGAGCGCTGGCGGTGTGCAACGCCATCGGTTCGCCCTGGTTCGGTTCCCTCACCGACCGGCTCGGCCAGACGCGCATCCTTCTCGTGCAGTGCCTCGGCGGCGCGGCGGGCCTCGTCGGTGTCGTCGCCACCCGCTACTTCGATACGCCCTGGTGGCTGACGGCCATCGTCGCGGCGCTCGCCGGGTTCGCGCTGCCGCAGATCGGTCAGCTCGCCCGCGTGCGCTGGCGTCCTATCATCGGATCGCACGGCGCCGATGGGCGGCTCGTCACGACCGCATTCTCCTACGAGGGAGCCGCGGACGAGGCGTCGTTCGTCGTCGGCCCGATGCTCGTCGGCGCGTTCGCGGCCTTGTTCGGGACGTGGGCGCCGCTGCTCGCCGCCTCGGCGCTGCTGCTGTGGTTCGGTCTGCAGTTCGCACGTCACCCCAGCGCCTCACTGGTCACGCCGGCCCCGACGGGCTCGTCGCGTATACCTGTGTGGAGCGCCGCGTTCACCGTCCTGTTCGTCGCGCAGTTCCTCATCGGCAACCTGTTCGGCTCGATCCAGACCGGTACGACGATGATGACGCGCGCCGCCGGCCACGCCGAGAGCGCCGGGTTGTTCCACGCGCTGCTCGGCATCGGTTCCGTCAGCGCCGGCCTCGCGTTGGGCCGCGTGCGCCGCACCCCGGATCACGCGCGCCGGCTGCTCCTCTTCGCGACGGCCATGTGGGTGCTGTCGCTGCCGTTGCTCGCCGTCGACGGGCTGTGGGGGCTCGCAGGTGAGCTCGTCATCCTCGGCTTCGCGATCGCGCCGTACATGATCACGACGTTCACGCTCGGCGAACTCATCACCGATCGCGGGCGCCTCGCGACGGCCATGACGTTCCTCGCCGGCGCGACAGGCCTCGGCTACGCCAGCGGAGCGGGCATCGCCGGACGCCTCGTCGACGCCCACGGCGCGACGGCCGCGTTCGCCGTCACGCTCACGGCGACGAGCGTCGCCCTCGTCCTCGCCGTCGCGGCGCGCGGTTTGTTGCGGCGCGCGCAAGCGCGCGCTGCGCAGGTGTGACCAGCCGACGTCGCTGACGTGGTGGTGCCGCGCCAGCGCCTCTCGTTAGGCTGAGGTCATGCCTCGTTTCACGCTTCCCGCTCTCGACTCCCCGGCCGCGCAGGCCGCCATCTCCGCCGCGACGGCGGCCGCCACGACGCTGGTGCGTCCCGCGCGCTTCCCGCGCTGGGTGCGACGCGGCGTCGCGATGTCGTCGACGCTGACGAGCGTCGGCATGGCGATGGCGGGCGAGCGCCGCCCCGCGAGCTCGCGCCTGGCCGACTCGAACAAGGCGATCAACGTCGTCGACGGGCGCGCCACGTCGTCGTCGATGAGCGACCTGGCCGCCGCCGCGACGGCCGGCATGGGCCTCGTGACGTCCGGGCTCGCGCTGCGCATCGACAAGAACGTCGAGAAAATGCTGCTCAAGCGCGGCGTGCGCCACCCGCGTCTGTGGATGGCTGTCGGAGCTGCGGCGATCAGCCTCGTCGGGCCGTACGTGACGAAGCAGATCCAGGCGTCCACGGCCCGTCTGCAGGAGAAGGCGCTGCCGAAGGAGACGCTCGAGTCGACGCTCAGCGACCCGCTCGGCACGAAGCAGAAGGCGTCTGCGCCGGCCGGTCAGATCGAGTCCGCGAACACCTCACGCCCCGCGGCCGGCGACGACGACGAGCGCCGCGAGAGCGACGAGCACACCGACCACTGAGAACACACGCGCGACGTCGGCACAGGCCGTCGCGGCACTTCGGGCGGCACCCGCTTCGGCGAGGTGCTGCCCGAAGCTCTTCTGCCACCGCGTCATCTTCGGCGCGCCCAGCGACGTGAACGGCAGGTAGCCGAGGACGACCGCGATCGCCGCCGCATCCCCGACCCAGCGCGCCGCTCCCCCGGCGCGCACACCGAACCAGGCGCCCGTCAGTGTTGCGACGGCGGCGAGGAACGCCGAACCGTGCCACAGCAGCGCGGCCCGCCGGCCGCTGCGCGCGTCGGGGCCGACCCGCGCCGCCATCCACGTGACGACGGACGTCCGCACCGAACGACGCGTCAGCAGGACGAGGGCCGCAGCAGCGACGACGAGCAGCAGGAGCAACCAGGACTTCACCGCGGCATTGTCTCGCGTTTCGCCGCGACCGCGCGCCGCGTTCGACGTCGTTGTCGTCGCGGACCTCGGCGTCGATCGCGCCGAGGCGATCAGTGATGCGGGGGCGAGCGCCCGGCCATCAGTGCGGCCTCGACGAATGTGGACGAAAATCGCCGATGGGTGCAGTGGGCGAGACGCGGGGGTCAGGCGCGGTCTTGTTCCTGCTCCATCTGCTGCACGAACTCGCGCTTGCTCGACTGCCACGCGTCCTCGTCGTGGCCGGGGCGCCAATATCCGGAGATCGACGCGTGCGCGCGAGCGACGCTCTTCTCGACGATGAGCAACCGGCGCATCTCCTTGATCATCTCGGCGTTGCCGTGCACGAACACGCGCAGCCCGTTGGGGGCATCACCGTCGCGCAGGCCCGGCACGTCGGCTGCGGCGACGACGTCGACGAGCCCGCCGCCGTGGCTGCGTGTCTCGTCCCGGTGCACCCAGACGAGGTTCATGTGCGGCAGTGCGCGCACCGGAGGGTACACGCTCGCGTCGGCCACCTCGAGCACGACGGTGCACGCGGCGTCCTGCGGCAGCGCGTCGAGCGCCGCGGCGATCGCGGGGTAGGCCGATTCGTCGCCGACGAAGAGGTGATGAGCGGCCTCCGACTCGGGCGCCCACGCGCCGCCGGGGCCGAGGAAGCCGATGACGTCGCCCGCTCGCGCCGCAGCCGCCCACGGCCCTGCGAGGCCGGTGTCACCGTGCACGACGAAGTCGATCGCCAAAGTTCCGGCCGCGTGGTCGATCGCCCGGATCGTGTAGGTGCGCGTCACCGGCCACTCCTCACGAGGGCGCTCGGCGCGGATCTGTTCGGGGTCGAACGGCGCTGCGTAGTCGGCCCCGCGCGGCGGGAAGAGGAGCTTGACGTAGGCGTCCGTCACCGGTTTCGGCTCGAGGGCGCGCAGCCCGTCCCCGCTGAAGTGGACGCGCACGAGGTCGCGGGTCAGCCGCTCGGTCCGCTCGACTCTCACGTGGGTGGGCGTTCGACGCGGGCGGGCCGGCGCTGCTTCGGTGCTCGTCACGATGTCCTCGTCTCGTCGGGGCTCCTCGGCGCCGCAGGGGCACCTCGCTGC
>NZ_DCNR01000104.1:0-250 GCF_002322065.1 Dermacoccus sp. UBA1591
TGCAGGTCGTCGGCGACGGCGTCACGCTGACGCAGCTCGCCCTCGTCGTCGCGTTCATCGAGGGGGTGGCCGAAGATCTGCGCCTCGACCTCTCGGATGCGCTGCGGGATGCGGTTGACGGGCGTGCGCGTCAGCACGAGGAAACCGAAGAACGACACGAGCGCGAGGATGATGCCCGCGCCCCACACCGTGAGCGCGGCAGACAGCGGCCCTCCCGTGATGACGCCGAGGATGCCGCCTGCGCCGCGCA
>NZ_DCNR01000104.1:512-22279 GCF_002322065.1 Dermacoccus sp. UBA1591
AGGTGGGCGATCCCCGTCGAGCCGAGCGCGAGGATCGTCAGCCCGATCGTCATGCGGTTGGTCGGCTGGTGCCCCCGCGGGTGGCGGAACATGTGGATGGCCATGCCGATGAGGACGACGGGCAGGACGTAGGCGATGACGCCGAACGTGCCGGCCGCGACGGCGTGGACGACGTCCCCGAACATGCCGGGCAGCCCCCACCACTCCCGCGCAGCGACGACGATGCCGAGGGCGAGGAGGGCGAAACCGAGCCCGTCGCGACGGTGTTCGGGTTCGAGGTCAGAAGCGGCGGCGCCGACGCGGCGGACGGTGCCGCCGGCGACGTGCGAAACACCCATCCACGCGCCACGAGCAGCGCGACCGGACGCGGAGGGACGCGCTTCAGCAGCCCCTCGCGACGAGCCGGTCTTGCGCGCGGGTGCATTCTTCGTCGTGCCGCCCGAACGTGGTGCGCTCGACTTCGGCGGGGTCGTGCGGGCGCGCGTCGTCGAGGCCGCAGATGCGCCGGCCGGGCGCGAGCTCTTGGCGCGCGGCTGCGAAGAGGCCTTCTTCGCGACGAGGACGCTGTCGTTCGCTGGTCTGTTTCGGGTCGCCACCCCGCAAGGCTAGTGGGGGTTCCGGCCGTTTTCGCGGACCCACGCCGTGACACGGGTCCAATGGTGACGGCGGGTCGGCTCGACACCTTCGAATCCGCGTCCCGACGCGCTGGCGCGTTGACGCGCTCGCATCCGACAGCGCCCTGACCCGTGTCGGAGGCGCCGCCAGCTGCCCGGGGGACCACGGGCATCCCCACCGCGAGACGCCGACTCTTGCGCGCGGCGCTCGCCATCCGCGATCCCACAGGTGATCTCACGATGCGAACCTCTGGCCGCACGTCGGTGGACGCGGCGGAGGGCCGGGTGCGAGCGTTCACGTAGGTCATGAGTTCCAGCGCACAGCCCCGGCTTGCTGGACGGCAACCCTCCACCGCGGTGGGGTGCTCCGGGTGACGACCTGGCCGCCACCAGCACCGGTGTCGGCAAGCGCGGGCCGAGCCATCTGGCGACGGCGAGGCCCCTGATTCGAGGAGCCTCGATGCCCCGTTCTGCCATTCTCTCGATCCTTGACTCCGACGCGCGCCGCCACGCTGCGAGCCACACGACCCGCCCCGCTCACGCCGTAACCCCCGGGACTCCCGTCGCGGACCCCGAGCGTCACCACACCCAGCCCGCGCACCCCGGCGGGTCCCGTCGCGAGACGCCCACGGCTACCTATCATCGCGCGGACGCGCCGCAGCAGGCCAATGCCGCCCTGGCCACGATCGGCGCCGATCTCGGCGTCGCGACGCTCGACGGGCGCGTCGTCGAGCACGCGAACTTCGACCACGGCGCGACGGCTCCCGCGCTGCAGGCCGCCGCGCGGGCCGTCGACACGACCCTGCGCACGTACGGTTCGGTGCATCGCGGTGCGGGACGGGCGTCGCAGCTGACGACCCGGTGGTACGAGGAGGCTCGGCAGGAGGTCGCCGCGTTCGTGGGCGCGCGCGAGGACGACGTCACCGTCTTCACGCGCAACACCTCGGACGCGCTCAACCTGTTGGCTCACTGTCTGCCGCAACAGACGCAGGTCTTCGTGTTCCGCTCGATGCACCACGCGGCGCTGCTGCCGTGGGCGGACGAGCGGACGACGCGGCTGCCGATCCCTCACTCTCACGCCGAGGCTGAGGGTTACCTCGACGTCGCTCTGGCGGAATTCCGCGCCCACAACGATGCTCCCGTGTTGGTCCTCATCACCGGCGCCTGCAACGTGACGGGCGAGGTGTGGCCCATCGAGCGCCTCGCCGCCGTCGCCCGCCGGCATGAGGCGCGGACGGCTCTCGACGCCGCGCAGCTCGCCCCGCACCGCCGCGTCGACATCGACGCCTGGGGCATCGACTACGTCGCTCTGTCCGGCCACAAGGCCTACGCGCCTTACGGTTCAGGAGCCCTCGTCGGGCGCCGCGACTGGCTCGACACCGCCCCTCCGTACTTCCGCGCCGGCGGCGCGAGCCACCGCGTCAGCGAAGATGCGTCAGGCGCCGGCGACGTCGCCTGGGCGCCCGCGCCCGCACGCCACGAGGGCGGCACCCCGAACGCGGTCGGGGCCATCGCGCTCGCGGCCGCAGCCTCGACGCTGTCCGCGCAGCGCGGCGAAGCCGAGGCGCGCGAGGAGAAGATCCACGCCATCGTCCGCGACGGTCTCGCCTCGATCGACGGCGTGAGGATCGTCGAACTCTTCGACGAGCAGAATGCCGCGGACGCTCACCTCGACGATGGCGCGCCAAGGCGGAATGCGAGCGACAACGTCGGCGTCACGACGTTCACCGTCGCCGGGTACGACCCGACGCTCGTCGCTCAGGTGCTCGCAGACGAGCACGGCATCGCTGTGCGCGACGGGCGATTCTGCGCTCACCTGCTCTGCGACGCGCGCCTCGGCGAGGGCGCGACGGCAGTGCGCGCCTCGATCGGTCTCGCCACGACGACAGAGCACGCACGACGCCTCGTCGACGCCGTGCGTGCTCTCGTCACCCATGGGCCCGCCTTCGACTACACCCACACCCCGGGCCTCGGGTGGAGCCCCGTCACCGACCGACGAGACCTCTCAGAGCCTCGCCCCTGGTGAGGAGAACGAGCGGCGGTGGGCCCCAGCGAGGGGCTCACCGCCGCATTTCGTCAGATACGGGATGCCGACGCGGTGGCTCCTGTCGAAGGGCCCGCTCGCGCGCTGATGCGAGTTTTTTGACCACGCTCAATAACAAACCTCGACGTCCATTTCGAATCCCGTTGCACCCCAACGGACGAAGGGTGCGACGCGTCACACGCGTCGCACCCTTCATTCATCCGAGATGGCAGCCAGAGGCGATCTCAGCCGCCTCACACAACCCCCTGACATACCCCCCGAGGCGTCAGGCGTCGATGACCACCGGGATGATCATCGGTCGGCGGCGCAGCTTGCCGCCGACGAAACCGCCCACGGCGCGGCGGATGACCTGCTGCAGTTGGTGGCTGTCCTTGACACCCTTGTTGCGTGCCTCGAGCAGCGCCTGCTCGATCTTCGGCCGGACGCGGTCGAACACCTCGTCGCCCTCGGCGAAGCCGCGCGTGCGGATGTCCGGGCCGGCGAGGATCGCGCCCGTCTTCGCGTCGCGCACGACGATGACGGTGACGAAGCCCTCGTCACGCAGGATGCGGCGGTCCTTGAGCATGTCCTCGTCGGTCGTACCGACGAGCGAACCGTCGACGTAGACGTACCCGACCGGCACCGCGCCCGTGATGGCAGCCTTGCCGTTGACGAGGTCGACGACGACGCCGTTCTCGGCGAGCAGCACCTGGTCGCTCGGCACACCCGTCGCGGCGGCGAGCTTGCCGTTGGCGACGAGGTGACGCCACTCGCCGTGGATCGGCATGACGTTCTTCGGCTTGACGACGTTGTAGCAGTACAGCAGCTCGCCCGCGGAGGCGTGGCCCGAGACGTGCACCATCGCGTTGCCCTTGTGCACGACATTGGCGCCGAGACGCATGAGGCCGTTGATGAGGCCGTAGACGGCGTTCTCGTTGCCCGGGATGAGCGAGCTCGCCATGAGGATGGTGTCGCCCTCCCCCACGTCGATACGGTGGTCGCGGTTCGCCATGCGCGCGAGCGCCGCCATCGGCTCACCCTGCGAGCCGGTGCAGATGAGCACCTGCTTGTCCTCGGGCATCTGCTCGAGCTTCTTGATGTCGACGAGCACGTTGTCGGGCACCTTGAGGTAGCCGAGGTCGGCGGCGATCGTCATGTTGCGCACCATCGAGCGCCCGACCATCGCGACCTTGCGGCCGTGGGCCTCGGCGGCGTCGAGCACCTGCTGCACGCGGTGCACGTGCGAGGAGAAACAGGCGACGATGATGCGTCGCTCCGCCTTCTCGAAGACGCGCTCGATCGCGGGCGTGATGTCCTTCTCCGGCGTCGTGAAGCCGGGCACCTCGGCGTTCGTCGAGTCGGTGAGGAACAGGTCGACGCCCTCCTCACCGAGCCGCGCGAACGCGCGCAGGTCGGTGATGCGGCCGTCGAGCGGAAGCTGGTCCATCTTGAAGTCGCCGGTGCACAGCAGGTTGCCTGCGGGCGTGCGGACGAAGACGGCGAGCGCGTCGGGGATCGAGTGGTTGACGGCGACGAACTCGCAGTCGAACGGGCCGATCTTCTCGCGCTGGCCCTCCTTCACCGCCATCGTGTACGGGCGGATGCGGTGCTCCTTGAGCTTCGCCTCGATGAGCGCGAGCGTCAGCGTCGAGCCGATGAGCGGGATGTCGTTCTTCATGCGCAGCAGGTACGGCACCGCGCCGATGTGGTCCTCGTGACCGTGCGTCAAAACGATGGCCTCGATGTCGTCGAGGCGATCCTTGAGGTAGTCGAAGTCGGGCAGGATGAGATCGACGCCCGGGTGATCCTCGGGGAAGAGGACACCACAGTCGATGATGAGCAGGCGTCCGCCGTACTCGACGACCGTCATGTTGCGGCCGACCTCGCCGAGACCGCCGAGCGCGATGACGCGCGCACCGTTCTTCGCCAGCGCGGGCGGCGGGCCGAGTTCGAGCGAACTCTCCATCACAGCAGCCCCGCCTTCGTCAGGCCGTCACGCAGGACGGCGTACATCGCCTCGTCCGCGGGCAGCAGCGGCAAGCGGATGGCGTCGGAGTCGATGACGCCCTGCTCCTTGAGGGCGGCCTTCACCATGATGGCGCCCTGGGAGGTGTTCATCAGCGCGTCGATCGCGGGGATGAGCTTGGTGTGGATGGCGCGCGCCGTCGCGAGGTCGCCCGCGTCGACAGCGTCGATCATCGCGCGGAACTCGTTGCCCGCCACGTGGCCGACGACGGAGACGACGCCGACGGCGCCGAGCGCGAGCCACGCGAGGTTGACGACGTCGTCGCCCGAGTACCACAGCAGGTCGGTCTCGTCCATGAGCTTCGTCGCCTCGAAGAAGTCGCCCTTGGCATCCTTGACCGCGCGCACCTGGTCGATCGTCGCGAGCTGACGGATCGTGTCGCTCGCGAGCGCCGTCCCCGAGCGCCCGGGGATGTCGTAGGCCATGGCCGGCAGGTCGGTGGCGCCGACGACGGCCTTGAAGTGCTCGACGATGCCCGCCTGCGTCGGCTTGTTGTAGTACGGCGTGACGACGAGGACGGCGTCCGCCCCAGCGTCCGCGAGTGCCTTGGCGGCGCGTACCGAGTGCGCGGTGTCGTTCGTACCGACCCCGGCGGTGATCGCTGTGCGGCCCTTGACGGCGTCGGCGACGGCGCGCACCGTCTCGATGTTCTCCTCGTCGGTCGTCGTCGCCGACTCCCCCGTCGTGCCGTTGACGACGAGGCCGTCGTGCCCGTTCGCGACGAGGTGCTCGGCGAGCTTCTTCACTCCGTCGTAGTCGATCGAGCCGTCCGGTTTCATGGGCGTCACCATGGCCGTGACCATGCGCCCGAAAGGTGTCGTCGTCGTCATGCGCCCAGGTTAGTGCACGAGCGTCCACGTGTGCGGACGCCCGCCGCGCGCGACGTCGCCACCACCAACTCGCCACCACGAAGCGGACGCCGCAGGCGCCTTGTCACCGGCGCGTCCTACAGTGAGGCGCGTGGAGCAATATCACGCACTGCTGAGGCGCATTCTCGACGAGGGCACCCGCAAGGACGACCGCACGGGCACGGGGACGCTCAGCGTCTTCGGTCATCAGATGCGCTTCGACCTGTCCCAGGGGTTTCCCGTTCTCACGACGAAGAAGCTGCACCTGCGCTCGATCTTCGGCGAACTGCTGTGGTTCCTGCGCGGCGACACGAACGTCGCATGGCTGCACGAGCGCAAGATCTCGATCTGGGACGAATGGGCCGACCCCGACGGTGACCTCGGGCCGATCTACGGCCACCAGTGGCGCTCGTGGCCGACGCCGAACGGCGAGACGATCGACCAGATCGCGCGCGTCGTCGAGTCGATTCGCACGAACCCCGACAGCCGTCGTCACATCGTCTCGGCGTGGAACGTCGCCGACGTCGACGACATGGCGCTGCCGCCGTGCCACACGATGTTCCAGTTCTACGTCGCCGACGGAAAGCTGTCGTGCCAGCTCTACCAGCGCAGTGGTGACGTCTTCCTCGGCGTCCCGTTCAACATCGCCTCGTATGCCCTCCTGACCCACATGGTCGCGCAGGTCACGGGCCTCGCGGTGGGCGATTTCGTCCACACGCTCGGCGATGCGCACCTCTACGTCAATCACCTCGACCAGGCGCGCCTCCAGCTGACACGTACGCCGAAGCAGCTGCCGACGCTCGTGCTCAACCCCGACGTGACGGCGCTCGACGCGTTCGAGCTCGACGACATCCGCCTCGACGGTTACGAGGCCGACCCCGCGATCAAGGCCCAGGTGGCGGTATGAGCGATGCGCCCCAGCTGACGAGCATCGCCGCTGTCGCCGAGAACGGCGTCATCGGCGTCGACGGCGACATGGCGTGGAACATCCCCGCCGACTTCGCGCACTTCAAGGCGACGACGATGGCTCACCCCATGATCATGGGGCGCACGACGTTCGCGACGATGGGCACCCTGCCCGGGCGCCGCTCGATCGTCGTGACGCACGATCCCGAGTTCGCCCCCGCACAGCCGGCGCGTGACGACACGTCCGTCACCGTCGTTCACTCTGTCGACGAAGCCCTCGAACAGGTCGCCGGCCAGGACGCGTTCGTCGTCGGCGGCGCGCAGATCTACGCCGCGACGATGGACCACGTCACCCGTCTGCTCATCAGCGAGATCCCCCTCGCGCCTGAGGGCGACGCCCACTTCCCCACGATCGACCCGACCGTGTGGGTCGAGACGCAGCGCGCACCGCGCGACGGGTTCACGCTCGTCATGTACGAACGCCGCACCTCGTGAGCGACGCCCGGCGCGAGACGTCGGGAGGTGACGCGCCCGTCGACGTCCGTCATCACCGGACGGCGCACACCCCTGGCGACCACTCCGACCACGACCATCCCGACGCCCTCCACGAGGACGCCGCGGCCGTCAAGAAGGACTCGGTCTCCCTCGCGATCGCGACGGGCGTGTACGGCGTCAGCTTCGGCGCGCTCGCCATCGCTGCGGGCCTCACGACCTGGCAGACGATGGCGCTGTCGCTGCTGTTGTTCTCCGGCGGTTCGCAGTTCGCCGTCGTCGGGGTGCTCGGTGGCGGTGGGTCGGGAGCGTCGGCCGTCGCGACGTCGTCACTGCTCGGCGTGCGCAACGGCATCTATGGTCTGCAGATCAACCAGTTCCTACGCCCGCGCGGGCTGCGGCGCCTCCTCGCCGCGCAGGTGACGATCGACGAGTCGGCCGCCATGTCGGTCGGGCGCCCCACCGAACAGTTGTCACGCACCGGATTCTGGTGGACGGGCCTGGGCGTCTACGTCATGTGGAACACGATGACGTTCGTCGGCACCGTCGCCGGCAACGCGATGGGCGACCCGAAGAAGTACGGCCTCGACGCCGCCGCCGTCGGCGCCTTCATGGCGCTGCTGTGGCCGCGCCTCGGCACGCTGCAGGGCAAGGTGACGGCGGCGCTCGCCGCGTGCATCGCGCTCGGGTTGTCGCCGCTCACGCAGGCCGGCGTGCCCGTTCTCGCGACGGTCGTCGCGGCCGTCGTCGTCGGCTGGTGGTACTCCACACGGCACGATTCCCCCTCAGCCGACGGCGAGCCGAGCGCCGACGTTCCCGGCGTCGAGACGTCTCGCGCCGATGCGCCCGGTGACGGCGCGACGCCCGGTGGCCCGTCCGACGCCGGCCGGATCGGATCGACGACATGAGCACATGGACGACGGTTCTGCTCGCGAGCGCGTTGTCGTTCGTGCTCAAGTTCATCGGCTATCTCGTGCCGCCGCGCTACCTCGAGGGCAAGCGGACGTCCAACATCGTCGCGCTGCTACCGGTGGCGTTGCTCACCGGCCTCGTGTGCGTCCAGGCGTTCGTCGGCGACGGCGGCCGGGTCGTCGTCGACGCGCGCGCAGCGGCGGCCGTCGCAGCGATCATCGCCCTGGTTCTGCGCGCGCCATTCATCGTCGTCGTCATCGTCGCGGCCGCGACGGCCGCGATCATCCGGTTGTTCTGAGCCGACGCTCCTGGATTCATGTCTCGCTCCCTCTGGTGGAGTGAGACCTCAGGACGAGCTTTCGAGGGGATCGATGAGGCGCAGCCCGCCGACCCCGGCGAAATCCCGCGCGTTGCGCGTGGCGAGTGCAGAGCCGGCGCCCAGAGCGATACCGGCGATCTGGGCCTCCGCCGTTCCCATGACTCGCCCGACCGACGTGCCACTCGCGAGAACGTGGGCGGTCGCGTGCGCTCACGCAGCGTCTGCAAGAAATTCTTCTCCGGCACGTGGGTCGCTGCCGCGAGAATCGCCCGCACCTCGGCCTCGACGGAACGTCCAGGCTCCGCAGCCTGACGGCGCAGGCGCTCGTGGACGACCTCATCGACATCTGGCATCCTCAGAGTGGCCAAGACGATCACCTCCTCGGCAGCAAAGCGAGCAAGGAGGTGCTCGTCAGCCCATTGCGAGACTCAGGCGGCTTGCGGCTGCACCTGCCGCTGCACGAGCTGCGTGACGTTCTGGGGCTTCCGCTCGAGCTTCGCGGCGTACTCGTTCGGCAGCGACAGGCGGATGATCGCCCACCAGGCCGACGCGATCTGCTTCGGCAGCGGCCCCGTCACGTAGGACAACCCGTAACGGCGAGCTATGTCCTGCACCTGCTCGCTGATCTCCGCGTACCGGTTGCTCGGCAGGTCGGGGAACATGTGGTGCTCGATCTGGTAGCTCAGGTTGCCCGTCGCGATGTGCATGGCCCGCGAACCGCTGATGTTCGCCGAACCGAGCATCTGGCGCAGGTACCAGTCGCCGCGAGTCTCCCCGACGATCGACTTCTTCGTGAACGTCTCGACACCACTCGGGAAGTGCCCGCACATGATGACCGAGTGTGTCCAGAGGTTGCGCGTGAGGTTCGCGATGAAGTTCGCCTTGATCGTCTGCTTGCCCGACCCCGTCAGCGCCGAGAGCAGCGGGTGCGCAATGTAGTCCTTCGTCACCTGCTCACGGATCTTGTGCAGCACCTTGCGACCGTCGCGGGCGAATACGTCCTTGTCCTTGCGCCCCTTGAGGTACTTGCCGATCTCCAGGTCGTACGCGGCGATGCCGTACTCGAAGAAGCACGCGTTGATGAAGTTCCACATCGGCTGTGCGAGGTAGAACGGCACCCACTTCTGATCCTCGTCGACGCGCATGATGCCGAACCCGAGGTCGTTGTCGCGCCCGATGACGTTCGTGTACGTGTGGTGCAGCTCGTTGTGGCTGTGCTTCCACAGGTCGGCGGGCGAGGCGTTGTCCCACTCCCACGTACTCGAGTGGATCTTCGGGTCGCGCATCCAATCCCACTGGCCGTGCATGACGTTGTGGCCGATCTCCATGTTCTCGAGGATCTTCGCCACGGCGAGCCCCGCCGTCCCGATGACGAACGCCGGCTTCTTCTTCGAGAACAACAACAGTGCCCGCGACCCCATCTCGAGGCCACGCTGCACCTGGATGACACGACGGATGTACGCCGCGTCCTTCTCGCCCCGGCTCTCGACGACCCGTGCACGCACCGCGTCGAGCTCCTCACCGAGACGCTCGATGTCGGCGCGGCTCAGGTGAGCGATCGGGTTGTGGTCCTTCTTCTGCAGTGCGGTCATGCGACAGCCATCCTTCTTCGTCGTTCTCGTCGTGCGGTTCGTCATGGTCGTGGTTCGTCGTGAGGCGCCCCGAGCCGATCTCGCGCCCGGCCGGCGCCCTGCACAGGCGTCGAGTTCAGCGTCCGATCGTGCAGTCCCCGGCGGCGGAGGAGATGCAGGTCTGCACCATGACGCCGTCGCCGTCAGTGCCGCTCGCCACCTCACCGGTGCGCATGTCGCGCACCGCGCCGGAACGCAGCGGCAGCACGCAGCCGTAACAGATGCCCATGCGGCACCCGCTCGGCACGAGGATGTCGGCGGCCTCGGCCGCGTCGAGGATCGACGTCTCGCCGCTGACGGCGACCTCCCGCGTCGTCGTGCCCATGACGATGGTCGCGGTGCCGCCCTCCCCCGGTTCGGCAAGCTCGACGACGAAGTTCTCGGTGTGCAGCTTGTCCTCGACGCCATTGAGTTCGGCGAACTCGCGCAGCATCCGCAGCATCCCGGCGGGGCCGCACGCGTACACCTCACGATCGCGCCAGTCGGGTACGAGATGGTCGAGCTCGGCCGGTTCGAGCCGGCCCTCGAGGCGTGTGTGGCGCTCGACGAGGGTGATGGCGCCACGCTCGTGCAGCCCGCGCAGCTCGTCGGCGAAGATGACGTCCTCGGGGTGGCCGGCCGAGTGCACGACGACGATGTCGTGCGTGCGTTCGCCGTCGGAACGCTCGCCCTCGGCGGCGAGACGGTGGCGCAGCATGCCCATGACGGGGGTGATGCCGGAGCCGCCGGTGACGTACAGCGTCGGCTCGACACCTCCCGTCCAGACGAACTCGCCGCTCGCCTGTTCGAGGTGCACGATCTGGCCGGAGCGCAACGACTCGTGCAGGTGGGAGCTGACGAGCCCGCCGGAGAGCGACTTGACGGTGATCGTGATGCGCCCGTCGTCGCGCGGCCCCGACGTCACCGAGTACGCGCGCCACAGGCGCACCCCGTCGACGTCGACGCCGACGCGGATGAACTGCCCCGGCACGTGCCCTGCCCAACCGAGGCCCGGCTGCAGCGTGACGGTCGCGGCGTCCGCCGTCTCGGGGTGCACGTCGACGACGCGGGCGCGCAGGTAGCGGGGGCTGCGCAGCGGGTCGACGAGGTCGAGGTAGTCGTCGGGCAGCAGCGGCGTCGTCAGGGTGCGCACGGCGTTCCAGGCGAGATGCTTCAGGCGGGCGGAGGCCCGCCGCTCGTCCGACGAGCGGGCCATCGTGGTTGATGAGGAGACAGCGTGCGGCATGCGACCAGCGTATTTGGCGCACAGCTGATAATTCTTGACCGCGACCTCACATGATCTTTTCGGGATTTGTTCGTAGAGTGTGAACATGTCGACTCTGCGGCAAGACACCATTGCCACCCTGCGAGAGCACCTGCCGAACACGGCCAGCGGGTGCGTCGAGGCCATCATCCGAGAGGTGCCCGGCTACGACCGCGAGTTCGGCGACACACTGCGCGCGAACATCGAGGCGGCCGTCGCGATGGCCCTCGCGGCCTTCCTCGACACCCTCGGTGACGACGGCGATACGACGTCCGCCACGGCCATGCGCACCGGCGCCTACCGCCTCGGCCAGGGCGAGGCGGAGACGGGGCGCTCGAGCGACGCGCTGCTCACGGCCTACCGCGTCGGCGCCCGCGAGGCGTGGACGCACTTCGCCGAACGCGCCGTCGCGCAGGGCGAGTCGGCCGCGAGCATCGCGAGCCTCGCTGCGGGCACGTTCGCGTTCATCGACGAGTTGTCCGTCGAGAGCCTCGCCGGCCACACCGCGGCCATGACGGCCCGCACCCGTGAGCTCGCGCGCCGACGCGACCAGCTGGCGGCGGCACTCGTCGCGGGCGACCAGCCCGACACGCTCGAGCATCTCGCCGAACGGGCTCACTGGAACCCGCCGCGCACCCTCACGGCGCTGGCACTGACGGGCGACGCCCCGGCGGCCGTCGCGAGCGCCGTCGGTGAGAAGGCCCTGTGGTCGCGCACCCCGGACGGCTCGCCGCTCGTCCTCGTGCCCGACCTCCCACCCGGCAACCGCGCGCGCGTCCTCGCTGCCTGCGCTACGACCACAGCAGCCCTCGGGCCGACGCTCGCCTGGAGCCGCGCCGCCGAATCGGTGACGCGCGCCCGACGCGCGCTGCGATTCGCCCGGGTGAGTGAACCGGCGGACGCCGACACGCTGCTGCCCGAACTGATCCTCGACGCCGACCCGCTCATCGCGCAGATGCTGCGCGAGCGCGCCCTGGCGCCGCTCGCCGACGTCTCGGAGGCCAAGCGGGCCGTGCTCGCCGAGACGCTGCTCGCCTGGCTGCTGCACCACGGACGCCGCGAGGAGGTCGCCGAGGCCCTCCACGTCCACCCCCAGACGGTGCGCTACCGCCTGGGCACCCTGCGCGAACACTACGGTGACACGCTCACCGACGCCCGCACCGGCCTGGAGCTGACGCTCGGGCTGATCGCCGACCGATCGAGGAGCCCGCAGTGAACACCCCCGCAACCGACCGTCCGCAACCCGCAGCAGCCCAACCGACGAACGCCGACGACACGAACCCCGACGCCATGACCCTCGACCCGATGATCCATGAACCCACACGGTCGGCTCTGCCTGACGGGCACGGCGAGTCCACTGGGCACGGCGAACATGGTGAGCACCCCGCGGGCGAGGCCCTGGCGGTGGCGATGAAACCCCTGCTGCGCGGGTGGCTGCACCTCGTCCTCGCGCCCCTGTGCCTCATCGGTTGTCTCGTGCTCGCCCTGCTCGCCGACACGACCCCGGCGCGCGTCGGGGCGCTCGTCCTCGGTGCTACGGCGACGATGCTGTTCGGCACGTCGGCGCTGTATCACCGCCGATACTGGAGCCCGCGCGCCGACACGATCCTGCGCCGCCTCGACCACTCGAACATCTACCTCATCATCGCCGGCACGTACACGCCGTTCGCGCTGACACTGCTCGCGGGCCGGCAACGGGTGAGTCTGCTCGTCATCGTGTGGGTCGGCGCGCTGCTCGGCGTCGCTTTCCGCACGTCCTGGGTGCATGCGCCGCGTTGGCTCTACACGCCGATCTACGTCGCGCTCGGCTGGGTCGCGATCTTCTACGCCGGGCCGTTGCACGCCGCGGGCGGCACCCTCGTCATGACGCTCATCGCCGCGGGCGGCATCCTCTACACCCTCGGGGCCGTCGTCTACGGCTTCAAACGCCCTGATCCGTGGCCGCGAGTGTTCGGCTTCCACGAGATCTTCCACGCCTGCACCGTCGCCGCGTTCATCGCCCACTTCATCGCGGCGGCCATCGTCCTCACGCGCTGACGGCGGCCTCCCCGCGTGCCTTGCCCGCCCGGGCGTCGGCGCGGGCCACAGGATCGCCACCGTGGGCCTCGCCTCCGCCACGCGAGCACCGACCAGCGCAAGTCGTCCCGTCAGGCGGTGTCGCCGGCTGCCTGCGCGCCGTCCCCGAGGAGTTGCTCGCTCGCGCGTCGGATGTGCGCGTCGAGCAGATCGGCGGCGCGTGAGCCGTCGCCGTCCGCGAGCGCCGCGGCGATGGCCTCGTGCTCCTCGCGCAACCGCGCGCGCACAGCCGGCCAGTCGTCGACGTGGTTCATGCCGTGACGGATGGGGCTGCGCATGGATTCGCGGATGGCGACGGTGAGGTCGGTGGCGAGCGCGTTGCCCGCGGCCCGCGCGATGGCGACGTGGAAATGGGTGTCGCACGCGTTGAAGACATCGGGCGGCAGGTCGTCGTCACGCATCGCGGTGATCAGGTCGGCGAGGCGCGCATGGTCGGCGTCGGTCGCGTTGCGCGCGGCCAGCCGCGCCGACAGGCCCTCGAGGCTGCAGCGCACGTCGACGACGTCGAGGAGGCTGAACTGCGCGAGCGCCACGTGCATGCGCAAGAACCGGTTGAGCGCCTCCGTCGGCACGGCCGTGATGACGGTGCCGCCGGCCGCACCGGCTCCGACGCGCGAGTCGACGACCCCGATGGCGTGCAAGGCGCGCACGCCCTCACGCACCACGGCACGGCTGACGGCGAGTTGCGCGGCGAGGTCACGCTCGGCGGGCAGCACGTCGCCGACACGCAGACGGCCCGAGACGATGCCGTCCTCGACCCACTGCACGACACCCTCGTAGGCACGCCCCGATCGTGACGCGACCGGGTTGGCACCCTGCGCGCCAGCCGGAGTCTCGACCTGGACGGGCGTCGCGTCCGGCGCGGGGGCCGGTTCCGACGCCGGCTGCCCCGGGTTCGACAGACCGGATTCCTCGGCTGCGGGCGGCGGGCCCGGTTCGGGCGAGGCGGGCGCGCAGGGGTGGGTCATGGGCGGCATGCTACGCGGCCTCGACTTCTTGACCGTCGGGGGTCATGCTTCTAGAGTGAGATGCAGCACATTGGTCAGACCATTAAGGATGCCGTCGTGACGATCGCCCCCACCCGCCCACGCGTCGCGATCTTCGCGACCTGCTTCAACGACACGATGTTTCCCAAGGCGCCGATCGCGACGGTGAAGCTCCTACGCCGCCTCGGGGTCGACGTCGAGTTCCCCACCGAGCAGACCTGCTGCGGCCAGATGTTCACCAACACCGGGTACGCGAACGACGCTAAGGGCCTCGTGCGCGGGTTCGTCGACACGTTCGACGCGTTCGACTACGTCGTCGCCCCCTCCGGCTCCTGCACCGGATCCGTCCGCGAGCAGCACGAGATGATCGCCGAGCGGGTCGGCGACCAGGGCCTCGCCCGCGAGGTCGACGCGCTCGCCCCGCGGGTGCTCGAACTGTCCGAATTCCTCGTCGACGTGCTCGGCGTCACCGACGTCGGCGCCTACTTCCCGCACCGCATCACCTACCACCCCACCTGCCACAGCTTGCGCATGCTCGGCGTCGGCGACCGTCCGCTGCAGCTGCTGCGCGCGGTCGCCGGTGCCGACCTGCGCGAGTTGCCCGCCGCCGAGCAGTGCTGCGGTTTCGGGGGCACGTTCAGCGTCAAGAACCCCGACGTCTCCGTCGCCATGGGAAACGACAAGGCGCGCCACGTCGTCGAGACGGGCGCGGAGTACGTCGTCGCCGGCGACAACTCGTGCCTCGCCCACATCGGCGGTCTGCTGCACCGCGGACGCACCGGCGTCAAGACCATCCACCTCGCCGAAGTGCTCGCCTCGACCGAACAGGACCCCGCATGAGCTGCCAGCCCCGCACCGCCGCCGACGCGGGTCTGCCCGTCGGCACGACGACCGCGACGTTCGTCGGGATGCCGGCCTTCCCGCACGAGGCGAAGCACGCCCTCGACGACGCCCAACTGCGCGCCAACCTGCGTCACGCGACCGGCACGATCCGCGCCAAGCGCGCCGAGGTCGTCGGCGAGGTCGACGACTGGCAGCAACTGCGCACGCGCGGCGCCGCCGTCAAGGACGACGTGCTCGCCGACCTCGACACGCTGCTCGTCACGCTCGAGGAGTCGCTGACGCGCGCCGGCGCGACGGTCCACTGGGCGCGTGACGCCGAGGAGGCCAACCGCATCGTCGTCGACCTCGTCAAGGCGACAGGCACGCAGGAAGTCGTCAAGGTCAAGTCGATGGCGACGCAGGAGATCGAGCTCAACGAGGCCCTCGAAGCCGCGGGCATCGACGCGTGGGAGACCGACCTCGCCGAGCTCATCGTCCAGCTCGGCCACGACCGCCCGTCGCACATCCTCGTGCCCGCGATCCACAAGAACCGCAGCGAGATCCGCGACATCTTCCGCACCGAGATGGGCGAGGTCGGCCGCCCGGCCCCCGAGAACCTGAGCGACGATCCCGCCGCGCTCGCCGACGCTGCCCGTCGTCACCTGCGCGAGAAGTTCCTGCGCGCCAAGGTCGGGATCTCGGGCGCCAACTTCGCCGTCGCGGAGACGGGCACGCTCGCCGTCGTCGAGTCCGAGGGCAACGGACGCATGTGCCTGACGCTGCCGGAGACGCTCATCTCCGTCGTCGGCATCGAGAAGGTGCTGCCGACGTGGGACGACCTCGCCGTCATGCTCGAACTGCTGCCACGTTCGTCGACCGGTGAGCGCATGAATCCCTACACGTCGATGTGGACGGGGTCGAGCGAGGCCGACGGCCCGCAGGACGTCCACGTCGTGCTCGTCGACAACGGCCGCACGCGCGTGTTGTCGGACACCGTCGGGCGCGAGGCGCTGCGCTGCATCCGCTGCTCGGCGTGCCTCAACGTCTGCCCCGTCTACGAACGCGTGGGCGGGCACGCCTACACGAGCGTCTACCCCGGACCGATCGGCGCCATCCTCACCCCGCAGATGCGCGGCCTCGACTCCGATCGCGACAAGGCGCTGCCCTTCGCGTCGTCACTGTGCGGCGCGTGCAGCGAGGTGTGCCCCGTCAAGATCGACTTTCCGAAGATCCTCGTCGAACTGCGCACGCAGGTCGTCGAGAAGAAGCGCGCCGCCTCGCGCGTCCCGAGCTTCGAGCGCACCGCCATCGCGGGCGCCGAATGGGCGCTCGCCTCCGGCAAGCGCATGGGGCGTCTGCAGACGCTCGCGACGGTGGCCGGCAAGGTCTTCAAGCGTGAGGACGTCTCCTACCTCGGCGCGATTCCCGGGCCCCTCGCGCCGTGGAGCGCAGCGCGTGACATCCCCGCTCCCCCGACCGAGACGTTCCGCGAGTGGTTCGCGCGCACCGACGGCGGCCGGCTCGACGAGAGCGGCCAGGCCGCAGCGGGGTCGCGTCCGAACCGCGCCGGAGTCGACGTCGAGGGCCACTACGGCACGAGCGCCCGCGACGCCGGGCTCCCCCACCCCACCAGCGACAGCGAGGACGAGGCATGAGCAGCGCACGCGAGGAGATGCTGCAGCGCATCCGGACGGCCAACGCGAACGCCGGGGTGACGAGCACGTCGTCGCAGCGGGCCGATTCGGCGACGACGCAGCGGGATTCGTCGTCGGGCAGCGCCGGCGCCCAGGCGACGTCACTTGATGCGGACGGTTCGCGCGCTGCGGCCGACGCCACCCCCGCGGCGGGGTCGCCCGACCTCGTCGACCTGTTCGTCGAGCGCACCGAGGACTACAAGGCGGTCGTCGAACGTGCCTCGGCAGCTGACGCCGGCGCGCGTGTCGCCGCGGCGCTCGAGGGCGCGAACGGCGTCCTGCTGCCGGCCGGGCTGCCCGAGGCAGTCGTCGGCGCGGTCGATGCGTCGATGGCGCGCGAAGACCCGGGCACGCCCGACGGTCTCGACGCCATCGAGGCGGTCGTCACGACGTGTGCCGCGGCCATCGCCGAGACGGGCACGATCGTCCTCGATCACACTGCGGGGCAGGGGCGTCGTGCGCTGACGCTCGTGCCCGATCTGCACGTCTGTCTCGTGCGGGCCGACCAGATCCACGCGGACGTGCCGGCCGCCGTCGGCGCCCTGCGCGCGAGCGTCGAGGCGGGGCATCCGCTGACGTGGATCTCCGGTCCGAGCGCGACGAGCGACATCGAGCTCGATCGCGTCGAAGGGGTGCACGGCCCGCGGCGCCTGCACGTCATCGTCACGACTGACTGACCTCGACGGACGACGCCGCGTCTCGGGTGGAATCACCACTCGCGGCGTGGCTTTCGCGCGTCATGCGGCGTTTCGTTCGGACGTGGCGCACGCCTTCGAGCAGCGACGCGACCGCCATCGCGAGCCCCATGCCGGTGAGGATGCCCGCGAGGTGGTTGTCGCCGAACGCACGGCCGCCGATGTAGCCGATGAGGCAACCGTGCAGGGCCCACAGCAGCGTCGCGAGCAGGTCGTACGGCGTGAACTGCCGCAGGAGCGGGTAGCGTGCAGCGCCGAGCGACATCGTGCCGACGCTGCGTCCGCCCGGGATGAAGCGCACGACGAGCAACGCCCACGACCCTCGTTCGTGCAGCACGCGCGAGACCTTCTCGAACGTGCGAGCACGCCGCGAACCGTGCGCCCCGAGCGAGCGCGCACCGACGACCCGGCCGATGCCGTAGGAGAGGTGATCGCCCAGTGCCGCCCCTAGCGTGGCCACGAGCACGACGAGCACGAGCTGCGGCCCGTTCGGATCGGACGCGGCGTACACCCCGGCGAGGATGAGCGGGGCTTCGCTGGGAAAAACAGGCACGAACGCATCGAGCGTGCACAGGCCGAAGAGCGCCGGGTAGATCCACCACGACGTCATGAGGTGTTCGAGCGGCGCGAGCACGGCATCGAGCATTCCAGGACGCTAGCCGCGCGACGTGGCCCCGACCTGACGCCCAGGTGTCCGGCAGGCGACGCCAGCGCGACCGTCCGGGCCTTCGACGTTCACGCGGACGGACGCTGTCGGCGCACCGCCCGGGCGGACCTCAGGCCCAGACGGAGCATCCGAGCTCAGAGCCCGAGGAAGTTCTCCAGGCCCACCGTGAGCCCCGGGGTCGTGACGACGCCGCGCACGCCCGTCAGCACGCCCGGCATGAAGCTCACGCGCTCGAAGCTGTCGTGACGGATCGTCAGGGCCTCACCCTCGGCGCCGAACTGCACCTCCTGGTGCGCGACGCGCCCGCGCATGCGGATCGCGTGCACCGGGATGCCGTCGACGCGGGCGCCGCGCGCGCCGTCGGGGTCGGATTCCGTCGCGTCTGGCACCGGCCCCAGCCCCGCCTGCTCACGTGCCTCGGCGATGGCGCGCGCGGTGTGCGCGGCCGTGCCGGACGGCGCGTCGACCTTGTTCGGGTGGTGGATCTCGACGACCTCGACGCTCTCGTAGAAATTCGCCGCCTCGCGGGCGAACTTCATCATGAGCAGCGCGCCGATCGAGAAGTTCGGCGCGATGAGCACACCGACGCCGGGCGCCGCGTCGAGCTGCGCCCGGAGCGTTGCGAGCTTCGCGTCGTCCCACCCCGTCGTGCCGACGACGACGCTGACGCCGCGTTCGATGCAGTGCGCGACGTTCGTCGGGGACGAGGCGGGCACCGTCAGCTCGATCGCGACGTCGGCACCCCCGAGGTCGCCCAGGTCGTCCCCTGCGTCGAAGCCACCGACGAACGTCATGTCGTCCGCGGCCTCGACGGCCTTGACCGCCTCGCTGCCCATGCGCCCGGCGGCACCGATGACTGCAACCTTGATCGTCTCGCTCATGGACGCGACCCTATCGACGAAGGTGCGCCACGCGCGTCAGGATCCGAATGCCGAGTGGCTGCCACGTGTCGAGACGCTTCGACTCACCGTCACCTTCGATGCGGATGTCGCTGACGACCCGCGTGTGCGGGTGCTCGAGGTCGCCGTCGCGGATCTCGCCGGTCAGCCAGCGGAAGTCGAGACCGTCGCCCGTCACCTCGACGACTGCGAGGTTGTTGTCGAACCACGGCCCGTGCGTCGTGCGCCAGCGGAACGACGGCGTGCGCACGCTCGTGCGCTCGACGACGGCGCGCAGTGGGAACGCGAGGCCCTTGCCGATCATCGCCTGCAGCGCGCGCACGTGGCGCGGCAGCGGGTTACGGATCGGCGAGCAGACGGCCTGGAAGATGCGCGACGTCAGCTCCTCGCCGCCGTTGACCTCCGACAGGAACGAGTTGTGGATGTCGCCCGACAGGAACGTGATCGTCCTCGGCGCTCGGCCACGCTCACCACGCGCGACCTCGAACAGCATGTCGCTGACCTTGAAGAACGTGTCGCTGAACGCCGCCCAGTGCTCGAGGTCGACGACCTGACGCAGCTTCTCCCCCAAGAACGCCGCCGGACGGCCCCACGTCCCCTCGGCCGCGGCCTCGTCGAGCGCCTCGAGCATGTGCAGGCCCTCGGGCATGAAGAACGGCAGCGAGGTGCCGATGAACAGGTGCTCGACGTCGCCGCGCAACTCGTCATCGAGCCAGCGCAGTTCGTCCGCGTCGAGCATCGCGCGGTGATCGGGACGTAGGTCGCGCGCCGCCCGCGAGTCGACGACGATGAGCTTCGACTCGCCCAGATCACGGGTGTAGGAGAAGCGGTATGTCGTCGGGTCCTCGTCAACCCGCTCGGCAAACGCGTCGACGGCGGCGGTGATGTCGAGCTCGTCGTCCCCGGTGTGCGACGTGATGAGCTGCCACAGCTCGTCATCGGCGAGCGCCTCGGGCGAGAGGTTGCCACAGTGCTGATAGACCCAGTACGACCCGAGCGCGCCGACGATGCGCTCATGCCACCAGGGCGTCGCGTTCATCTTCTCGTGCCACGTCTGCGACGTGTTCCAGTCGTCACGCACGTCGTGGTCGTCGAAGATCATCGCGCTCGGCAGCGTCGACAGCAGCCACCTCACCGCCGGTTCGCTGTAGGCGAGGCGGTACAGGTGCGCGTACTCGACGTAGTCCTTGAGCTCCTCGCCGGGCGGCGCGTCGAGCCCGCGGCGCGCCTCGATGTACTCCTGCATCGCCTCTGACGTCTCGTCGGCGTAGACCTGGTCGCCGAGCAGCACGACGAGGTCGGGCCACCGCTCGTCGTGAGGGTCGCGGGCGATCTCGTGCGCGACGGCGCGCAGCGAGTCGATGCCGTTCTTGCGGTTGCTCTTCCCATCGTGCGGTTCGCTCGTGCGGCAGCTGCCGAACGCCATCTTCGTGGGGCGCGAGTGCAGCAGCGTCTTGAAGAATGGGTCGGGGAACGGCGAGTCCGCCAGGGGCCACGCCTGTTCGCCGTTCACCTCGACGCGGTAGCCGTACGTCCGCCCCGGCTCGAGACCGTCCAGGATCACGAGAGCGTAGTGATGCCCGTGCGCGCCGAACGTGCGCGCGCTCCAGCGCCCACCGTCGGTGATGACGGCGACCTCCCCGGCGTCGCGGGTCTCGACCCACATCGACGCTTCGCATTCACTGGTGTAGCGCACCATCGGCCCCAGGACGATCGGCTCGTCGCTGGTCTGCATCACCGTGTCATTCTCGTTCGTCACCATGGTCTGCTCCCCCATCATTCGCTCCCGTCCGCGCTGCTGCGATCCTCGTTCTCGGCGTTCAGGCCCCACATGCCGCTCGGGCGCATCGGGTGGCGAGTCTGCAACCAGTCGTCGTGGGCCCGCACCGCGTCCTTCCATCGCACGTCGAGATCCGAGGGCTGATCGGCGAGACCGTCGCCGTCCTTGTCGAAGACCACGTCGATGGATTCGTAGTTCTTGAACCGTTGCATCTGCGCCTGCCCCGCGTACGCCTGCTGGTCGGCGAGCGTCAGGTCGACGTCGTCGGTGAACTGTGTCATGAGGGAACGCGGGTACAGATGCTTGTGCAGCACGACGTTGATCTCGGTGCCGATGACGAACGACAACGACATGAGGTAACTGGCGAGCAGCAGCGTCAGGATGCCGCCATAGGTGCCGTAGGTGCCTGTCGAACGGGCCCCGAAGATGTTCGTGAAGGTCGTACTGTTCGCGACGAAGAACTGCCACGCGATGCTGATGAAGAACGCGCCCGGCGCGAGACGCCCCCAGCCCTCTCCGCGCGCGTTCGTCATCTTCATGAGCAGCAGGAAGATGCCCGTGCCGAACACGACGTTGAGCAACCACGCCCAGCTCTGCAACGGCTTCCACAGCGTCGGCAGGATGCCGATGGCGATGAGCGCCGCCCCGAGGAACATGATGATGGCGCCACTGCGCACGCGCATGAGGATCGGGTTCGGGCGGCTGTTGCGCGGCACCGCCCAGCAGTGGTTGCTCGTGTGCTGGATCGCCTGCGCCACGCCGAGGCCACCGTAGAGCGCCACGATCGCGCCGATGACGATGGCCGACACGCTGCCCGTCAGCGACTCGATCGACGCGGAGTGCAGCGACGGCCCGAGCACCGGGATCTGCGCGAGCACCGAGTCGAGGATCTGCTGACGCAACCGGTCGTCACCGTCGATGACGAAGCCGAGAACCGACTGCAGCAACAGCAGGAGCGGAAAGATCGACAGGAACCCGTAGTACGTGATCAGCGCCGCGAGGTAGGCGCCCTGGTCGTCGACGAACTTGTAGATGACACCGATCGGGTAGCCCAGCGCCGGATGTCGACGCTGGAACCCGTCGGCACGCTCCACTGAGTTCACCTGCGAATCATCCCATGCGCCCCACACGGGT
>NZ_DCNR01000104.1:22450-27833 GCF_002322065.1 Dermacoccus sp. UBA1591
CGGGTTCGTCGGACGGAGCAGCTCACCTCAACGGTGGGCGCGCTCCCTCACGTGAGCGGCTCAGGCGTCCTCGGACGTCGCGGATGCCGCCTGGTCGTCGTCACCGGCGTCGACGAGCTGGTCGGACGCGGCGTCACCACGGCCCTCGGCAGCGTCGTTGCCGCGGCCACGGCCACGGCCGCCACGACGACGCTGACGCGGCTTGCGCTCGCCGTCCTCATCGCTCGCGTGACCGGAGTCCATGTGGCCCGCAGCGTCGGCGATCTTCGCGGCGGCGTCAGCGCTGTCGGCGTCGACGTCGGCCGGAGCGGCCGGCGTCGTCTCGTTCGGCGCCTCGGGCGCGTCGTCGGCCTTGGCCTCCTCGACGACACCGAGCGACAGCTTGCCGCGCGGGTCGATCTCCTTGAGCTCGACCTGGACCTTCCGGCCGATCTTGAGGACGTCCTCGACGGCGTCGATGCGCTTGCCGCCGATGAGCTTGCGCACCTCGGAGATGTGCAGCAGGCCGTCCTTGCCCGGCAGGAGCGAGACGAACGCGCCGAACGTCGTCGTCTTGACGACGGTGCCGAGGAAGCGCTCGCCGACCTCCGGCATCTGCGGGTTCGCGATGGCGTTGACGGCGTTGCGCGCAGCCTCGGCGCTCGGGCCGTCCGTCGCACCGATGTAGACCGTGCCGTCGTCCTCGATCGACAGGTCGGCGCCGGTGTCCTCCTGGATCTGGTTGATCATCTTGCCCTTCGGGCCGATGACCTCACCGATCTTGTCGACGGGGATCTTGACGGCGAGCACGCGCGGAGCGAACGGCGACATCTCGTCGGGAGCGTCGATTGCCTCGTTCATGACGTCGAGGATGTGCAGACGCGCGTCGCGGGCCTGCGTCAGCGCGCCGGCGAGCACCTGCGCGGGGATGCCGTCGAGCTTCGTGTCGAGCTGGATGGCCGTGACGAACTCGCGCGTACCGGCGACCTTGAAGTCCATGTCGCCGAACGCGTCCTCGGCGCCGAGGATGTCGGTGAGCGCGGCGTACTGCGTCTCACCGTCGATCTCGGCGGAGACGAGACCCATCGCGATACCGGCGACGGGCGCGCGCAGCGGCACACCGGCGTTGAGCAGCGACAGCGTCGAGGCGCAGACCGAACCCATCGACGTCGAACCGTTCGAGCCGAGTGCCTCGGAGACCTGACGGATGGCGTACGGGAACTCCTCACGCGTCGGCAGCACCGGCATGAGCGCACGCTCGGCGAGCGCGCCGTGGCCGATCTCGCGACGCTTCGGCGAACCGACGCGACCCGTCTCACCCGTCGAGAACGGCGGGAAGTTGTAGTGGTGCATGTAACGCTTGCGCGTTCTCGGCGACAGCGAGTCAATCTGCTGCTCCATGCGCAGCATGTTGAGCGTCGTGACGCCCATGATCTGCGTCTCGCCGCGCTCGAAGATCGCGGAACCGTGCACGCGCGGCAGCACCTCGACCTCGGCCGAGAGCGCGCGGATGTCGGCGAGGCCACGGCCGTCGATGCGGACCTTGTCGCGCAGGATGCGCTCGCGCACGAGCTGCTTCTGCAGCGAGCGGAACGCGGCGGAGACCTCGGACTCGCGGCCCTCGAACGGCTTGCCCTCGCCGGCCAGCTCGGCCTTGAGCGCGTCCTTGATCTCGTCGAGCTTGCTCTCGCGCTCGGCCTTGCCCGCGATCGTCATCGCGGCGGCCGTCTGGTCGGTGCCGTCCTTCGCGACGGCCTCGTACACGTCGTCCTGGTAGTCGAGGAAGACCGGGAAGTCCTGGACCTCCTTGGCCGCCTGCTTCGCGAGCTCCATCTGGGCCTCGCACAGGACGCGGATGAACTTCTTCGCGGCCTCGAGGCCCTCGGCGACGACCTCTTCGGTCGGGGCCTGTGTGCCGTTCTTCACGAGGTTCCACGTCGACTCCGTCGACTCCGCCTCGACCATCATGATGGCGACATCATCACCCACGATGCGGCCGGCGACGACCATGTCGAACGCCGAGCGCTCGATGTCGGAGAAGTTCGGGAACGCGACCCACTGGCCGTCGATGAGGGAGACGCGGACGCCACCGATCGGGCCCGTGAACGGCAGACCGGAGATCTGCGTCGATGCGGACGCACCGTTGATCGCGAGGACGTCGTACTGCACGTCCGGGTTCTGCGCGAGCACGGTGATGACGACCTGGACCTCGTTGCGCAGACCCTTCTTGAAGGCCGGGCGCAGCGGGCGGTCGATGAGACGGCAGGTGAGGATGGCGTCCGTCGAGGGGCGACCCTCGCGGCGGAAGAACGAGCCGGGGATCTTGCCGGCGGCGTAGCTGCGCTCCTCGACATCGACCGTCAGCGGGAAGAAGTCGAAGTGCTCCTTCGGCTGCTTGCTGGCCGTCGTCGTCGACAGCAGGCACGTGTCGTCGTCGAGGTACGCCATGACGGCGCCATTGGCCTGCTTGGCCAGGCGGCCCGTCTCGAAGCGGACGGTGCGGGTGCCGAACGAGCCGTTGTCGATGACGGCTTCGGCGAACTGGATCTCGGGACCCTCCATGTGGGGCCTCCTTCTTGTTTCATCTTCGTCTCGGGACGCGCATCGTCGTTGTGCGCGGCCCGTTTCTTGCTGCTTCGAGGCGACGCGGCGCGTGCCTCGAAAACACCGAGAGGCGGCCACCCTTTCAGGGATGACCGCCACTCGGCGTCAGATCATGGTGATCAATGCGATCAACGGCGCAGGCCGAGACGCTTGATCAGCGAGCGGTAACGCTCGATGTCGACCGACTCGAGGTAACGCAGCATGCGCTTGCGCTGACCGACGAGCAGGAGCAGACCACGACGGCTGTGGTGGTCGTGCTTGTGCGTGCGCGAGTGCTCCGTCAGGTCCTTGATGCGCTGCGTCAGCAGGGCGATCTGAACCTCGGGCGAGCCGGTGTCGCCTTCGGACGTGCCGTACTCGGCGATGATCTTCTTCTTCGTTTCAACGTCCAGGGGCATACCTGACTCCTTTGAACTCTCGCTGCGCGGTGCTCCCAGGCCTGTTCACTGGGGCGCTCTCGATCCGCGGCCGGTCTACGGCTTCGTTCAGGCTATCAGCGGCAGGAGGTGGCGGCCTAATCGACGAACTCGCCCCGGGCCTCGAACGCGGCCCGGCGCGACGCGCGTCGCAGCGCCGTCATCACGGGCCGGCCGACGGCCAGGACGAGGGCGACGTTCGTGATGACGCGCCCCAGATCCCAGCCCAGCGACGTGGCGAGGCTGAACGCGACGAAGTGCGCGAGGTTTGTCGCAAGCTGCGCCCCGGGACGGGGCTGATGCCGGGGTCGCCGGTCGTCGAGAACGGCCAGAACGACATGTTGAGGACGAAGCCGTACGCGAGTGACGCGAACGCCGTGTAGCCGCACAGCAGCGCGAGCTCGGCGGGCCAGCGCAGCCCGCGCCGCCACGGCAACAGGCCGGCACCGAGCGCGACCCAGCTCGCACCGAGCATCTGGTAAGGCAGCCACGGGCCGATGCCGGCCGTCAGGATCGCCGAGGCGAACATGCTCGTCGCGCCGAGCGCGAAACCGAACCCCGCGCCCGCCTCAGGCGCCCCGACGTGCGATGGCATCCCACACAGCGCGCCCGATGGGTGCCGCCACGCGTCCGCCCTCGCCGCCCTGGTCGACGCGCACGACGACGACGTAGCGGTGCCCCGCGACCGGCTCGGGCATGTAAGAGGCGAACCACGCGGTCGCCTGCTTGCCGTACACCTCGGCGGTGCCGGTCTTGCCGCTGATCGGGAAGCGGGCGAGGTCGAACCCGGCGAAGGCGTCCGACGCCGTCCCCGAGCGCAGGACGCGGGCGAGACCGTCGCGCTCGACGGCCAGCATCGCGGGGTCGAGGTGCAGGCTCGTGGTCTCCGTCTGCGCGGACGTCGCGTTGGGCACGAGCGTCGGCGTCACGCGTGTGCCGCCCGTCGCCACCGCGGCGTACGTCGCCGCCATCTGCAGTGGCGTTGCGCTGACGTCGCCTTGACCGATCGCGAGGTTGACCGCGTCACCGGCGTGCAGCACGTACCCGCTCGTGCAGTTCTCCTGCGCCACCTGCTTCAGGTAAGCCGCCCGCGCCTTGTCCGTGACCTCGGGGTAGCCGCGCTTCGCGCGCTCGCAGCTCTGGGCGCGCGTCGCCTCCCAGTCGCGTCGCTTCTGCGCCCGGTCGGTGACGGCGCCGCTCGCCTCGCCGGGCAGGTCGACGCCGGTGCGGGCACCGAAGCCGAACGTGCGGGCGGCTGCGGCGAACGCGTCGGGTGCGTCGACGGAGGCTTTCGCCCCGCCTGCGTCGAGCCAGCTGCGGTAGGCCCAGCGGTAGAAGACGGTGTCGCAGGAAACCTCGAGGGCCGTCGGGATGTCGATGCGACCGTGCGCCTCCGACTCGAAGTTGGTGAACGTGCGGTTGCCGATGCGCAGCGAACTCGGGCAGTCGTACGTCCCCTTCGGGTCGACACCAGCCGCGGCCGCCCCGAACAGCGACACCGCCTTGAACGTCGACGCCGGCGGCCCTGCCACCGTCACCGCACGGTTCGAGAGCGGGTCGGAGCCGCCGCGCGTCAACGTGTCCCACTCGGCCTGGGTGATGCCGCCGTTCCAGACGCTCGGGTCGTAGGTGGGCTGGTTCGTCAGCGCCGCCACCTGACCCGAATCGGCATCCATGACGACGACGGAACCCGAATCGGCCTTCGACCCGCCCTTGCGGGCTGCGGTGATGCCCTTCGCGAGCGCGTCGGCCGCGGACTTCTGCAGCCCGGGGTCGAGGCTCGTGCGCACATCGGCGCCGTTCGTCGGCGCCTCGTCCCCCACGACGCGCTCGGCCTCCCCCGTCGGCGTGATGCTCACGACGCGGCGTCCGTCGCGGCCGCGCAGTTGCGTGTCGTACTGCTGCTCCAGGCCTGCACGCCCGAGCAGCGCCGTCGTCGCGGGCGCTTCGCGGCCGGCCTCGCGCGCGGCGGTGACGTCGTCCGCCGTCGTCGTCGTGAGGTAGCCGAACACCTGCGCGAGCGAGCTGCCGCTCGGGCCGTACGTGCGTGTGGGGCGGGTCGTCGCCGCGACGCCCGGGTAGCGCTCCGGCTGTTCGAGGATGCCGCTGACGGCCTCCGTCGGGACATCCGAGGCGATCGGCACGGGCTCGAACGGCTGACCGGAAAAACACACCGGTGCCGGCGCGGCGCCCTTCGTGCCGCAGGTCGCGGTGCGCCGTTCGAGGTCGGCGACGGGGCGGTCGATGGCGTGCGCGACGCGGCTCAGGATGCGATGAGCGTTCTCCGGACGGCGCAGTTGGTCGGGCGTGATCGTCAGCGTCGTCGTGGAGCCGTTGCCGACGAGCACACTGCCGTCCGCGGCAAGGATGCGTCCGCGCACGGC
>NZ_DCNR01000104.1:28129-43145 GCF_002322065.1 Dermacoccus sp. UBA1591
AGCACGATCGCGGCGACGAACGTCAGGACGAGGTAGATCGCGAGGCGCCGTTGGGCCGCCGAGGTGCCACCCGTACCTCGCCGAGAACCGATGCGTTCCGGCAGGAGAAACGGCCCCAGCGTGGCGCGTCGGCCACCCGCGGCACGCGAACCGGTTCGTGGCCGGCTGGCCTGACGGCGGCGCCCGGGCACGGCATGGCCACGAGAGGCACGTCGTTCCGGCCTCGAGCCGACGCGACGACGGAGCCGCGCGAGCCGCCTCATGCCCGGCCTCGCGCTCGTTCACGAGCCGCCCAGCGGTTCCAGCGCCCGACGACGGCGAGGCCGATGACGCCGCCGACTACCACACGCACGAGCAGCGGCAGGACGGCGACGCCGACGCGGCCGCTCTGTGTCGCGGCGAGTGCGACGAGCGTCAGGTCGTGCACGAGGACGGCGAGAGCGGCGAGCGCCGCAGCCGACCAGGCACTCACCGTCGCGGCCACCCGCAGGCGTCGCAGGACGAGCACGGTCGCGATGATCGCCGCCGTATGCGCGACGATGTCGACGCCGCCGGGCGGCAGCACGACGGAGAGCACGAGCCCGGCGAGCAGCCAGCCGAGCGCGGCGAGCGCCCCCGCGTCGAGCACGACACTCACCGCGAGCGGCGCGCCCAGCCACGCCACCCATTGGCCCAGGTGCGGGGGCAGCAGGACGGCGACGACGCCCGCGCCGAGCGTCCACAGAGCCCGCGTCGCGGCGAGCGCGGACGGGCGCGCGAGGATCGTCGCGGGCTCGCGCAGCGGTTCGGGCGCGAAGAGGACGCGCTGTTCGGCGCTCGTCATCGCGACGCCCGCGGGCGCAGCACGCCGACGACGTCGAGGCTGCTGGGGTCGACGGCGGGGCGGACGGTGGCGCTGCGCTCCAGGCGGCCACGGTCGGGGTCGATCGAGGTGACCGTCCCGATGGGCAACCCCGCCGGGTACGGCCGGCCCTGGGGGCTGCCGGCGGTGACGACGCGGGCTCCCTTCGTCGCCGAACCGCCCGCCGCGAGAACGAGACTGACGGATCCCTCGGCGCGCGCGGCCACCCCGTCGGGCGCCGCTCCGCTGACGCGGGCCAGCGTGCCGCCCGGTTCGAGGCGCGCTCCGACGACGCTCGCCGGGTCAGTGATGAGCGTGACCGTCGCGGCGTGCTCGTCGACCGCCGTGACCCGTCCGACGAGCCCGCCGGCCGCGACGACGGCCTGCGCCGTCTCGAGCCCGGCGTCCCGGCCCGCGTCGATCTGGACGCGCCGGGCGTCACCGGCCGCCGTCGCGGGCGTGAACGCGACGACGCGCGCTGTCACGACGTCGCGTCCTGACGCGGCGAACGAGCGCGACAGCTTCGAAGCCTCGTCGACGACGTGGTCGGCGTCGCTGACGGCGGCGGCCCGCGCCTCGGCGCGGATGCGCGCTTCCTTCGCCTCGCGCAACGCGTCGTCGCGGGGGGTCACCCAGCCGGCGATCGCACCGAGCGCACCCGAGGTCAAGTGCTGACCCCGTGCGCGCAGCGCGGGTGAGGCGGTGAGCGCGAGCAGCAGGACGGCGAGCACGGCCACCGCGACGAGTCGGCCGCGGCGGTGCGGGTCGCGTCGCGGCGGGGCAGCACCGAATTCACCCGACGACCGCCGAACCGATCGCCCCCCGCGCCCGGATCTCGCCGTCGGTGACGACGTCGACCTTGTTCGCGCCCGGCGCGGGTTCTTCACCGCGTCACGGGCATGAGCAGCCCACGCATGAGGTCGTAGTTCTCGACGCACGCACCGGCGCCGAGGACGACGGCGTTCGCCGGGTCGGCGGCGACGCGGACGGGAACGGCGAGTTCGTGGTGCAGGCGCACGTCGAGCCCGCGCAGCTGCGCTCCCCCGCCGGTCAGGACGATGCCGGTGTCGAGGATGTCGCCGGCCAGCTCCGGCGGGCATGCGTCGAGGGTGGCGCGGACGGTGTCGCAGATCGCGAGCAGGGTCGGTTCCAGCGCGCGCCGGATCTCGACGCTCGTCACGGTGACGCTGCGCGGCAGCCCACCGATGAGGTCGCGTCCGCGCACCTCGCACGTCAGTTCCTCGGTGAGCGGGAAGGCGCTGCCGACGTCGAGCTTGATGCGTTCGGCGGTGCGTTCGCCGAGCAGCAGCGCGTATTCGTTCTTCAGGTGGGCTGCGATCGCGTCGTCGAGTTCGTGGCCGCCGAGGCGGACGGAGCGTGAGCGCACGACCCCGCCGAGGCTCGTGACGGCGACGTCGCTCGTGCCGCCGCCGATGTCGACGACCATCGACGCCTGCGTGGCCTGCACGTTGAGCCCGGCGCCGACTGCGGCGGCGACGGCTTCTTCGATGACGTCGACGTGGCGCGCGCCGGCGCGCATCGCGGCGTCCTCGAGGGCGCGGCGTTCGACGCCGGTCACCTCCGAGGGGACGCAGACGACGACGCGTGGGCGGATGAGGCGGGAGGGTCGCGAGCGGGCGATGAAGTAGCGCAGCATGCGCTCGGCGGCGTCGGCGTCGCTGATGACGCCGCCGACGAGGGGGCGGACGACGGAGACGCGCCCGGGGGCTCGTCCGAGCATCTCCTTGGCGTCGTGGCCGGCGGCGAGCAGGTCGCCGGTCGCCGCGTCGAGGGCGACGACGCTGGGTTCGTCGACGACGATGCCCTGCCCGCTCTCGTAGACGAGCGTGTGCGCCGTCCCGAGGTCGATCGCGAGATCACGCGAGGGGGTCTTCAGTCGTCCGAGCACCGGGTGAGTATTTCAAAGTTGTCTGGGTGCCGCCGTTCGCCGAGCAAGGGGCGGACGCAAATTCGCTGGCCGGGCGCCGCGCCGCGCCGGCACGGCACGATGACCGTGGCGCCGCCTGCGCCCAGCTCACGCCCGGCCTCAGCCCGGATGCGTCGGAGCGAAGGGAAGCGGATTCTCAGGCGGATCATCTCCCGCAGCATGCGCCTGACGCGTCGTGCGGCTGGGGCGTTCTCGACGCGCGAAAGCGATTGACATGACCCGAGATGCCGATTTCAAGAAGTTCGTGCGCGCCCGGATGGCCGCGTCTGACGCGACCTACCTGCAGGCACGCACCGAACTGACGCGGACGCAGCCTGCGATCGAACAGCCTCCGACCGACCGGGCGGCGTCCCCCATCCCGAACGGCGCGCCAAGCCCTCTCGCCCAGGACCCCATCATCCCGACGGCTCTGGGGAAGTCGGCTCGTCAGTTCTTCGACGACAGCCGCCTGCGCACCATCCCCACGAAGCGAACGAAGCGCATGGCCGTGCTCCTCGTCTCGTCACGCGTTTCGAACCGCGTCGAGCGTACCCGGAGGCCGAGGTGTCGCGGATGCTGGCTGAGGTCCACGAGGACCCTGCGTATCCGCGCTGCGAGCTCGTCAACGTCGGTTGTCTCCGGCGCGAAGCGGGTGAGTACACGTTGGCACCTGCGCCACCGGCCCGCGACACGCGGTGGGCCAGGAGTTTCCCCGCGAGGAGGCCGACGTGTTCGCGGCGCTGTGGCAGCGCACGCCGCAGCGGTGACGCCCGGCGTGGCGCTTCGTCGTGGCACTTCGACGGGGCGCGTGACGCGGCGGTCGTCTTGAGGCGTCCCCGTCCCGACGCGACGCACTGCGGTGCAGCTCGGCCCACTGTCGCTCGTCCCGGTGCCGTGGCGGGTTGGCCGACGGTGACCGTACGATGGGGGCATGACCCCGGACGCTGCTCGCGCGCTGCTGGTCGAGAAACGTCGGGAGACGGTGGCTCGCCTGCGGGGGTTGGATGAGAGTTGGGCCGACATCGTCGAGTCGGCGCGCGATGCGAACATCGACGACGAGCACGACCCGGAGGGTTCGACGGTCGCCGTCGCCCGGGCCCAGGTCTCGTCGCTGGCTGACGAGGGACGTGGCCGACTCGCTGCGATCGACGCTGCGCTCGCACGCGTCGACGTGGGAACGTTCGGTGTGTGCGAACGCTGCGGCGCGACGATTCCGGACGCTCGTCTCGAGGCTCGCCCGACAGCCACCCGCTGCGTCACGTGCGCGGCAGCGCGCTGAGCCCCACCCCCTGCCGTCCGGGTGAGCCCGATGTGCAGTCAACGCCTCACCGCACACCGATCCTCGCTCGGTGGCATGCGCATCCGATCAGCGCCTCACCGGAACCGACCCTCGATCCACGCGAACGCGGGCCCGGGATGACGGACGCCGCCCCGGCCGGACACCGAGCGTGCGAGGTGAGCGGTCGAGGCGGCGTCCGTCATCCCGCCCGAAGCTGTGTCGCACCGAGCGAGCGACAGGTGTGGGCGAGCCTGCGAGCCCACACCTGTCGCTCACCGGAAGACACAGCGAGGGAAGGTCAGAACCAGATCGCGATCTCGCGTTCGGCGGATTCGGTGGAGTCGGAACCGTGGACGATGTTCTGCTGCACCTTGAGGCCCCAGTCGCGGCCGAGGTCGCCGCGGATGGATCCGGGGGCCGCTTCGGTGGGGTTGGTGGCGCCGGCGAGGGAGCGGAAGCCCTTGATGCAGTCGTTGCCTTCGATGACCGCGACGACGATGGGGCCGGAGCTCATGAATTCGACGAGCGGTTCGTAGAAGGGCTTGCCTTCGTGTTCGGCGTAGTGTGCAGCGAGCTGGTCGCGCGTCGCCTCCGTCACCTGCAGCTTGGCGATCGTGTAGCCCTTCGCTTCGATGCGGCGCAGCACCTCGCCGGTGAGGCCGCGGCGGTAGCCGTCGGGCTTGATGATGACGAGGGAGCGTTCGAGCTGTGCGGTCATGGTGTCCTCCAGGCAGAGAGTGCGGATCTTCCCCCAACCTATCGAAGGTCGGGGGCAGATCATGAATGCCGTTCGTCGCGGCGGGCGCGTGGATCGCTCAGTTGACGGCGGCGTCGATCGTGCCGGTCGCGAGCAGCCCGAAGACGACGAGTGCGAGCGCGATGCGGTAGATGACGAACGGGCGGAAGTTGTGCGTCGAGATGTATCGCATGAACCAGGAGATGACGACGTAGCCGACACCGAACGCGAGCAGTGTCGCGATGGCGATCATGCCCCAACTGCCGGAGTCGTGATCCTTGCCCTTGCTGATGACGTCCATGAGTTCGAGCAGGCCGGACGACAGCACCGCCGGGATGGCGAGCAGGAACGAGTAGCGAGCCGCGGCGGGTCGGGAGTAGCCCATGAACAGACCACCGGCGACGGTGCCGCCCGAGCGCGAGACGCCGGGGATGAGGGCGAGTGCCTGGAAGAAGCCGTACTTGACGCCGTCGGCCCACGTCAGCTCGTCCAGGCCCTTCTCGTGATGGCCTTCCTCGACGCGCTTGTCGGAGACGACATCGGCCAGCATGATGACGAGCGCGAAGACGAGCAGCATCGTCGCGGTGATCCACAGGTTGCGCAGCGTGCCCTCGATCGCGCTCTTGAACAGGATGCCGAGGATGCCGATCGGCAGGGTGCCGATGATGACGAGCCAGCCCATCCGCGCGTCGGGGTCGTCCTTCGCGACGTGGCCGCGCAGCGAGCCGAACCACGCCTTGATGATGCGGACGATGTCCTTCCAGAAGTACACGAGGACGGCCGTCTCCGTGCCGAGCTGGTTGATGGCGGTGAACGCGGCGCCGCCGCCGTCGTTGTCGAAGAACACGCGACCGACGAGCAGTTGGTGCGCCGACGACGAGATCGGCAGGAACTCGGTGAGCCCTTGCACGATGCCGAGGACGACGGCCTCGAGCCAGTTCATGAATACTCCCTCATGAAGTTACGGGTGAGCTCGTCCATCTTGTCGCCCTGTACGAGCGCCGTGATCCACAGCGCGAGGAAGATGAGGCCGACGACGAGCATGGACGGGACGACGAACGCGGTGAGCAGCGTCGCTGCCTGCAGCACCCATCCCAACGGAATGCCGAGCGGTTTGCGCATCGACGCGCTGGAATACAGGCAGAGCACAGCCAGCGCAATGCCGACCCAGAGCAACGTCGTCGCGTTGCCGCCACCGTCGGGGTGTCGGGAGTGGTCGAGGCCCCACGCGACGAGCGCGAAGAAGAACAGGACGAACGCCTGGCAGCCGATGACGGCGCCCGCGAGCTGTCGCGTCTTTTTCTCGCCGACGCCGGTGAAGCGGAGGCGGCGGATCCATTCGGCGATCATGACGACGTCACCCCCAGCAGCATGCGCACGTCCGCGGCCGTGACGACGGAGCCCGTCGCGAGGACGCCACCTCCGACGCCTTCGTCGTCGGCGAGGGCCGCCGCGCGGTCGAGGGCGTCCGGCAGGCTGTCGACGACGGTGACGCGATCGTCGCCGTACAGTTCGGCGGCGAGCTGGCCGAGTTCGCGCGGATCCATCGAGCGCGGCGACGTGTTGCGCGTGACGACGACGTGGTCGAGCGTCGGTTCGAGCGCGAGCAGCAGCTCTTCGGCGTCCTTGTCGGCGAGCACGGCGACGAGCCCGACGAGGCGGTTGAACTGGAAGGAATCCGCGAGCGCCTCACGCAGTGCCTGCGCGCCGGCCGGGTTGTGCGCGGCGTCGACGAGGACTGTCGGCGAGCGCCGCACCACCTCGAGTCGCCCGGGCGAGGTGACGGCGTCGAGCGCGGCGCGCAGCACGCCGTCGTCGATCTTAGTCTCTCCTCCCCCGAGGAACGCCTCGACGGCGGCGATCGCCGTCGCGGCGTTGTGTGCCTGGTGCGCGCCGAACAGGGGCAGGAAGAGGTCGTCGTACTCGCCGGCGAGGCCCTTGAGGGAGATCATCTGCCCGCCGACGGCCGCCTCGCGCGCGGTGACGGCGTACGCGTCGCCCTCGCGCAGCATCGTCGCGTCGACCTCGAGGCACTGTTCGCGCAGGATCTCGTCGACCTCCGGCACCTGCGCGGCGACGACGGCGAACGCGCCGGGCTTGATGATGCCCTTCTTCTCGTGCGCGATGTCCTCGACCGTGTCACCGAGCAGCCGCTGGTGATCGAGCGCCACGGGCGTGACGACGCTGACGACGCCGTCGGCGACGTTCGTCGCGTCCCACGCGCCGCCGAGGCCGACCTCGACGATTGCGACGTCGACGGGCGCGTCCGCGAACACGGCGTAGGCGAGGACGACGATGACCTCGAAGTACGTCATCCGCACGCCGCCGTTGCTCGTGCTCTCGTGGTCGACGATCGCGATGAACGGTTCGATGTCGTCCCACACGCGCACGAGTCGTTCGACGTCGACGGGTTCGCCGTCGAGGCTGATGCGCTCACGGAAGTCGTGCAGGTGCGGTGAGGTGAACCGCCCTGTCTTCAAACCGTGTTCGCGCACGAGCCGCTCGAGGATGCGGGTCGTCGACGTCTTGCCGTTCGTGCCCGTGAGGTGGATCATCGGGAAGCTCGTCTGCGGGTCGCCGAGCAGTTCCATCGCGCGACGCACACGTTCGAGGGACGGTTCGGGGTTGTTCTCCGGGGTGCGCGCGAGGATCTCGTCCTCGATCTCGCGCGCCCGCAGCCGCAGCGCTGCAGCTTCCTCGGCCTCGCGAGCGGCGGCCCGGGGGTCGCCGCTGCGCTGGGCCTTCTTGCTCACGAGGTTGTCGCCGACGATGCCCGTCGTCAGGGCGCGCTCCGTGGGGTCGGCGGCGTCGCCCGTCTCAGCGCCCGGGCCGGCCGAGCCGTCACCGATGACGTGCTCGGCGACGTACTCGTCGAGATCCATCTCCTCGTTCGCGTGTCCGAACGATTCGCCCTGGATGCCGAATGTCGCGTACCCGTCGCGGGGGCTCTCACCCTCGACGAGGTGTTCGTTGACGTCGGCGCCGTCGAATCCGTCGCCGTCGTAGTCGTTCTCGTCGCGCGGACGCTGGTCGCTCATTTGTTCTCCACCTTCTTCACGACGATACGCACCTGCTGCTTGTCGCCGACCTCGACGCTCGTGCCGACGCCGTCGGGCAGCTGGTGCGCCGCGCCCGCCGAACCGAACTGCACCGCGAGCGTCTCACGCATGATGAGGTCCTGGTGCGCGACGGTCGCCGCCCACACCTCGTCGTCACCGGTGATGGTGAGCGAGATACGGTCGGAGATGTCGAGACCGGCGTCGCGCCGGGCCTGCTGAACGGCGCGCACGATGTCGCGCGCGAGGCCCTCGGCGGCGAGCTCCGGCGTCACCTGCGTGTTGAGGACGACGAAGCCACCACCGGGCAGCATCCCGGCGGCTGTGTCGGCGCCGGCCTTCTCGGTGTCGACGACCATGTCGAGCGTGTACTCGCCTTCCTCGAGCGCGAGCCCACCGGCGGTGACGACGCCGTCGGCGCCCAGCGACCAGTCACCGGACTTGCTGCCCTTGATGGCTTGCTGCACGTTCTTGCCGAGCCGAGGGCCGGCCGCGCGAGCGTTGACGGTGAGGCGCCGGCTGACGCCGAGCGCATCCGCGTCGACGTTCGCCGAGTCGGCGAGCACGACGTTCTTGACGTTGACCTCGTCGGAGATCAGATCGGCGAACTGCTCCAACGGGTGCGGGTTCTCACCGACGAACGTCACCGACTCCAGCGGCAGGCGCACGCGCAGCTTCTCGGCCTTTCGGATGGCGAGCGTCGCGGAGCACACCTCACGGGCGCGGTCCATCGCCGTGACGAGGTCGGCGTCCGCGGGCAGGTCGCCGGCGACGGGGAAGTCGGTGAGGTGCACCGAGCGTCCGCCCGTCAGGCCGCGCCAGATCTGCTCGGTCTCGAACGGCAGCAGCGGCGCGGCGGCGCGCGTCACGACCTCGAGCGCGGTGTAGAGCGTGTCGAACGCCTCGTTGCTCGACGCCTCGTGCTCGGTGCCCGTGCTCGCGGACGATCCGGTGCCCCAGAACCGCTCGCGGCTGCGGCGGATGTACCAGTTCGTCAGCACGTCGAGGAAGCTGCGGACGCTGTCGCACGCCCCCGCGATGTCGTACGCGTCCATCTGCGTCTGCACCTGCGCGACGAAGTCGTGCAGCTTGGCGAGCAGGTAACGGTCTAGCACGTCGTTCGACGCCGTCGACCACTGCGCGTCGTAACCCTCACCACCGTTTGCGGCGTTCGCGTAGAGCGCGAAGAACGAGTACGCGTTCCACAGCGGCATCATGACCTGACGCACGCCGTCACGGATGCCCTGCTCGGTGACGGACAGGTTGCCGCCGCGCAGGATCGGGCTCGACATGAGGAACCAGCGCATCGCGTCGGCGCCGTCACGGTCGAACACCTCGGACACGTCCGGGTAGTTGCGCAGCGACTTGCTCATCTTCTGCCCGTCGCTGCCGAGCACGATGCCGTGGCAGATGACGGAGGAGAACGCGGGCTTGTCGAACAGCGCCGTCGCGAGGATGTGCAGCGTGTAGAACCAGCCGCGCGTCTGACCGATGTACTCGACGATGAAGTCGGCCGGGAAGTGGTTCTCGAACCACGCCTCGTTCTCCATCGGGTAGTGCACCTGCGCGTAGCTCATCGAGCCCGAGTCGAACCAGACGTCGAGGACGTCGTCGACCCGACGCATCGTCGACTTCCCCGACGGGTCGTCGGGGTTCGGGCGCGTCAACTCGTCGACGAACGGACGGTGCAGGTCGACCTCGCCGTCAGCATTGCGGGGCAAGGCGCCGAAGTCACGTTCGATCTCCTCGAACGAGCCGTAGACGTCGAGGCGCGGGAACTCCGGGTTGTCCGACTTCCACACGGGAACGGGGCTGCCCCAGAAGCGGTTTCGGGTGATCGACCAGTCGCGCGCGTTCTCCAACCACTTGCCGAACTGGCCGTGCTTGACGTTGCCCGGCACCCAGTCGATCTCCTCGTTGAGCGCGAGCATGCGCTCCTTGATCGCCGTCACCTCGACGAACCAGGAGCTCACCGCCATGTAGATGAGCGGCTGACGGCAGCGCCAGCAGTGCGGGTAGGAGTGGTCGTAGCTCTCGCGGCGCACGAGGACGGTGCCGTCGCTGGCGTGCCCGGCGTTCGCAATGTCGCCCTTGGTCGCCGCTTTGAGGTGGTCGATGACGTGCGGGTTCGCGTCGAACACCTGCATGCCCTCGTAGTCGCTCACCGGGTAGGTGAACCGGCCGTCGGGGCCGACGGGCACGACGACGGGGATGCCGGCCGCGTCGGTCGCGGCCTTGTCCTCCTCACCGAACGCGGGAGCCATGTGGACGAGGCCCGTACCGTCGTCGGTCGTGACGTAGTCGGCCGACAGGATGCGCCACGCCTTGCCCACGACGCGCTCGTCGTCGAGGAAGTACGTGAACGGCGCGGTGTAGGTGAGGCCGACGAGCTCGGAGCCCTTCATGCGACGCACGACCTTCGCGGCAAGCGCGTCGGCGTCGAGCTTCTCGCCGAACAGGTCCTTGCTGTAGGCCGCGAGGCGCGCCTCGGCGATGACGTACTTCTCGTCGCTGCCGGTCGGGCCGGAGGCCTCGACGACGACGTAGTCGATGTCCGGGCCGACGGAGACGGCGAGGTTGCTCGGAAGCGTCCACGGCGTCGTCGTCCAGATGAGGGCCTTCTCCCCCGTCTCGAGCGTGAAACCGACCGTCACCGCCGGGTCCTGACGGTTCTTGTAGACGTCCTCGTCCATGCGCAGCTCGTGGTTGGACAGCGGCGTCTCGTCGTTCCAGCAGTACGGCAGCACGCGCAGGCCCTCGTAGATGAGGCCCTTGTCGTAGAGCGACTTGAACGCCCAGATGACCGACTCCATGTAGCCCGAGTTGTACGTGCGGTAGCCGCGCTCGAAGTCGACCCAGCGGCCCATGCGGGTGACGTAGTCCTCCCAGTCGGAGGCGTATTTCATGACGCTCTTCTTCGCGGCGTCGTTGAACTTCTCGATCCCCATGTCGAGGATGTCGTCCTTGGTCTTGAGGCCGAGCTGGCGCATCGCCTCGAGCTCGGCGGGCAGGCCGTGCGTGTCCCAGCCGAAGACGCGGTCGACGCGCTTTCCGCGCATCGTCATGTACCGCGGGACGAGGTCCTTGACGTAACCCGTCAGCAGGTGGCCGTAGTGCGGCAGGCCGTTCGCGAAGGGCGGGCCGTCGTAGAAGACGAACTCGTTGTCGCCGTTCTCGCCGGCGTCGCGCTGCTCAATCGAGGCCTGGAACGTGTCGTCGCGCCGCCAGTAGTCGAGGACGGCCTTCTCGATGGACGGGAAGTTCGGGCTGCTCGGCACGCCCTTGGGGATGCCGAACGCCTCGCCGGTGCCGGGGGTCGTGGCGGCCGCTCCCGCTGCGTCATCGGGGGTCGCTGCCGCGTGCTCTCGCGTGAGGTCGACCTTGGGGTAGGTCATGGTGGCATCCTTTGCGCGTCAGATCGTCGAGCAAGGACGACGTCGCCGGCGTGTGCCGGGTGGCCGCGGTACCACCTTGCTTGCCATCTCGAACCCGCGCTCTCGCCCGGTGGCGGGCGCACGAGGAGCGACATGACCGCTTCATGCCGGCTGTGACGGGCCACTCCCGCCCGGTTCTACTGGGGTGCGCTCGCGGTGTGCGCAACCTGTTCTTCCGGGGACTCGCCGCTGATTACGGCTCGAACGTCGTTGCCACCATGTTACCCGCCGTGGCGGAGTGTTCGATCGCACGGGCAAGCCGGTGCCCCCCGGCCTGTTGCCACCTGCCCCGGAGCGACTCGACGAGCCCGGACCAGCTGCACCAGTGGTGAGTCGGCCAGCCCGGGCCGACTGCATGAGTAATGTGCATCTGCACGACTTTCATGACGCACATTCCTCGTGCAGATGCACGATTCTCGGGCAGCTGAGAAACCGGCCGCTGCGGGCAGGATCTGTGGGGCCGGGAAGCGCAGCAACGGGCCCACCGAGCAGATGGAGCCGGGCCCGCCGCGTGGTCTTCGTTGCGAACCGACCCGGGCCCGCCGCGCAGTCTTCGTTACCGTGAGTCCAGCCCCGCCGCCCTGCCGACCATGCCTGTCGACGGGCCCACCCTTTTGAGGAGAACATCATGACGTCTCGCCCCACCGTCCTCGTCACCGGCGGTACGCGCGGCATCGGCCGCGCCATCTGTGACGCCCTGGCCGCCGATCACGACCTCATCATCGGCGGCACGTCCGCCGACGCCGTGGCCGAGGCGTGTGCGCGATACGAGAACGCCCGGCCGTTCGTCGCGGATCTGGCGGACGAGGCCTCGACGACTCGCGCCGTCGAAGCTCTCGGATTGACGCGTCTCGACGGCGTCGTCCACTCCGCCGGTGTGCTCGGCAGCGGCGCGCTGACGGATCTGCGTCGTGACGACTGGCGCCGCACGTTCGAGATCAACGTCGTCGCCGTCGCCGATCTGACGCGGCTGCTCCTGCCCGCCCTGGAGGCGGCTCGCGGCACCGTCGTCGTCATCAACTCCGGTTCGGGGCTGACGGCGGGTGGCCCCGGCGGCGTCTACTCGGCGTCGAAATTCGCAGCCCGCGCCCTCACGGACGCGATGCGAGAGGAGCTGCGCCCGAGGGGGATCCGCGTCTCGTCCGTGCACCCGGGGCGGGTGGCGACCGACATGCAGGTCGAGCTCAATTCCTTCGAGGGCCGCGAGTACGACGAGGCGAACTACCTGCGGCCCGAGTCGGTCGCGAGCGCCGTCCGCCTCGCCCTCACGGCGACGCCGGACGCGAACGTCGACATGATCTCCGTCCGCCCCGGCCCGCGATGAATCACCTGAGCGACACCATGGGCACGCGTGTCCCTGGTCAGTGCAGCACCCACTGAGAGAAACTCCACGCGCCCCACAGCATGAGGAAGAGGCTCCACGAAGTGACCAGCACGATCGTCAATCCGCACCCGATGTCTCCGGCGCGTTCACGCCAGCCGGCTGTGTAGCCCTCCTGCGGGGCCCGGTCCCCGTGCCATCGCCGCGGCTCGCCCGCCTCGACACGCAACTGCGCAACCTGCGGCGCCGTGGACACCATGCGAACCCGTCTGGGGATGCTGCGCCACTGCGCCGCAGGCCCTCCGCGGAAGGTCCGCCACGCGGCAATTGCTTCTCGCGCCACTTCGTCGTCGCGCCCCAGGACGAAGAGCAGCGCGCCCGCCGCGGGCAGATCCCCCATCTCGAGGTGCACCTGCGCGAGCAGCGCGATGACCTCGTCGTCGGGCGACTCCACGAGATAACTCGTCAAGCGCTGACGAGCCATCCAGAGGCGGCCTTGCGCAATGTCGCCGCGGGCTCGGTCGAGGGCGGTCATGGCCCTGATGATGCCCTACCGGCGGGCCGACGCACGACCCCATTCTCAGCGCGTCATTCCACCGTCACCGACTTGGCGAGGTTGCGGGGCTTGTCGATGTCGTGCCCGAGCACCTGCACGTCACTCGCTCAGCGCTGGCGCGCCATTCGCCCGGTATGACAAAGCACGCCCCACTTCCATTGAAGTGGGGCGGGCATCGTCCTTGATCACCGAGGTGGGTGTTCGGGGCTCCCGCAGGTCAGCGCATGACCACAGGCTGGCGGATCAGCGCTGACGCTGCTCGCGCACCATGCGGTGCGTCAGGAGGGCGTGCTGGACGCCGTCACCCTTCGTCAGTGCGTCGGGGCTGACGGTGCCGCCGAGCGGCAGCATCGGCGTGAACGAGTAGAGCTCGCCCTCACCGAGCAGCCCCAGCTTGGTGCGCGCACCCTGGTGCGGTCCGCGCAGGTCCGCGAGGTGCGACGACGGCCCGACGAGGTGCTCGGCGAAGAACTCGTCGGCCGACTCGGCAACGACGAGGTTGGTCAGGAAGTGCGGGTCGAGGCACTGCACGCGGCCGTCCTCGTCGAGGTGGTAGACGTGGCCGAAGCTCGTGACGGCGAACGGGATGCTCGCGACACCGACACCGAACCACTCCTGCAGCACGGGCGTCCACACGGCGGGGTCGACGAGCTGCAGCTCCTGCTTGCCGTACCAGCCGATGCCGTGGTCGCGGTACAGCGCGAGCAGCGACTGCGGCAGCCGGTCGGCCGCGTACTCGACGAACGCGGGCCCCACGGGGGTGACGTCGCTCGGCGCGAAACGCGCGACGAAGGGCTCGATCGCGGCGGCGCCGCGCGGCGTGGCGTTCATGTTCGTGTGCTCCCTCGTCCGAGCGACGTCTCGCCCTGATTCTCCTGCGCGCCCGGCATGTGGGCGCGTCGTCGGCCATCTGCTCATAGCCTAGGCCCCCGCCCCTGCGTTGTCGCACCGAGCCCGCCTCGCCGCCGCCGGTCGCACCAGGACGTCAGGCATGGAAAAATGACCCCATGACTTCCGACACCACCCCAGCCCAGCAGACGCCGCCCGGCGCCCGCACGATGCCCGACAAGCCCACCGTCGACGGCCTCGAGGACGTCTGGGGCCAGGTATGGAAGGAACGCGGCACGTACACGTTCGACCGCGAGCGCGCCCTGCAGCTGCCGCGCGAGCAGGTCTTCGCCATCGACACTCCCCCGCCGACCGCATCGGGCAGCCTGCACGTCGGGCACGTGTTCAGCTACACCCACACCGACTGCATGGCGCGCTACCAGCGCATGCAGGGGCGCGAGGTCTTCTACCCGATCGGTTGGGACGACAACGGCCTGCCGACGGAGCGTCGCGTCCAGAACTACTACGGCGTGCGCGGCGACGCGACGAAGCCCTACATCGAGAACTACACCCCGCCGCTCGAGGGCGCCGAGGGCAAGAGCGTCAAGGCCGCCGACCAGCAGCCGATCGGGCGAAAGAACTTCATCGAGCTGTGCGACGTGCTCACCGTCAAGGACGAGGAGACCTTCGAGGCACTCTTCCGCCGCCTCGGCATCAGCGTCGACTGGAACGTGCAGTACCGCACGATCGACGAGCGCTCGCGCGCCGTCGCGCAGCAGGCGTTCCTGCGCAACCTGAAGCGCGGCGAGGCCTACCAGCAGGAGGCACCGGGGCTGTGGGACGTCACGTTCCAGACGGCCGTCGCCCAGGCTGAGCTCGAGGCGCGCGACTACCCGGGCGCCTATCACCGCGTCGCCTTCCACACGAGCGACGGCGAGAACGTCTACATCGAGACGACGCGCCCCGAACTGCTGCCCGCCTGCGTCGCCCTCATCGCCCACCCCGACGACGAGCGCTACCAGCCGCTGTTCGGCACGA
>NZ_DCNR01000104.1:43362-52819 GCF_002322065.1 Dermacoccus sp. UBA1591
GCCGGCATCGCCATGTGCTGCACCTTCGGTGACCTCACCGACGTCCAGTGGTGGCGCGAGCTGCAGCTGCCGACGCGCTCGATCATCACGCGCAACGGCCGCATCACGGGCGAGGTGCCCGAGTGGATCGCGGGCGGCCCGGGCGAGCAGCTGTTCGCCGACGAGCTCGCGACGAAGACGACGTTCACCGCACGCGAGAACGTCGTCAAGGCGCTCATCGCCTCCGGTGACCTCGACGGTGAGCCGAAGAAGACGCAGCGCAAGGCCAACTTCTTCGAGAAGGGCGACAAGCCCCTCGAGATCGTGACGAGCCGCCAGTGGTACATCCGCAACGGTGGCCGTGACAAGGATCTGCAGTCGGCGCTCGTCGCACGCGGCAACGAGATCGACTGGCACCCCGCGTTCATGCAGAGCCGCTACACGAACTGGATCGAGGGCCTCAACGGCGACTGGCTCATCAGCCGTCAGCGTTTCTTCGGCGTCCCGTTCCCGATCTGGTACCCGCTGGACGCGAACGGCGAGGCCGACTACGACAACCCGATCGTGCCCGACGAGTCCGAGCTGCCGATCGACCCGCAGGGCCAGGCGCCGAAGGGCTACGACGAGAGCCAGCGCGGCCGGGCCGGCGGGTTCATCGCCGACCCCGACGTCATGGACACGTGGGCGACGTCGTCGCTCTCCCCGCAGATCGCGACGGGCTGGCCGATCGCCGACGGCACCGCGCACAAGAGCGACCCGGAGCTGTTCGACAAGATCTTCCCGATGGACATGCGCCCCCAGGGCCACGACATCATCCGCACCTGGCTGTTCGCGACGGTCGTGCGCGCGCATCACGAGAACGACACCGTGCCGTGGAAGAACACCGCCATCTCCGGCTGGATCCTCGACCCCGACCGCAAGAAGATGTCGAAGTCGAAGGGCAATGCGCAGACACCGGAGGACGTCGTCAGGGAGTTCGGCGCCGATGCCGTGCGCTACTGGGCCGCCTCGGGCCGCCTCGGGACGGATGCCGCCTACGACACGGGCCAGATGAAGGTCGGCCGTCGCCTCGCGATGAAGGTGCTCAACGCCTCCAAGTTCGCGCTCATCACGCCTCCGGTGACGCCCGATGCCGACGCCGCACCGACGATCGAGGCGCTGCTGCCGCACGTCACGCAGCCTCTCGACGTCTCGCTGCTGACGGCCCTGCGCGACGTCGTCGAGAACGCGACGAAGAGCTTCGAGACGTGGGACTACACGCGTTCGCTCGAGTTGACGGAGACGTTCTTCTGGGCGTTCTGCGACGACTACATCGAGCTCGTCAAGGAGCGCGCCAACAACCGTGACGGTGCGTTCGACGAGGCCGAGTCGGCGTCGGCGCGTGCCGCCGTCCGCATCGCGCTCGACGTCCTGCTGCGCCTGTTCGCGCCGTTCCTGCCGTACGCCACCGAAGAGGTGTGGTCGTGGCAGCACGCCGAGTCGGTGCACCGCGCCACCTGGCCGACGCGCGACGAGCTCGCGTCCCTGCCCGACGGTGACCCGCTCGTCCTCACCGCCGTGTCTCAGGCTCTCGCCGGTGTGCGCCGCGCGAAGTCAGAGGCCAAGCTCGGCATGCGCGCCGAGGTGACGGCGATGACGCTCGCCGGCCCGGCGGCGGCCCTCGCCGCCGCAACCAAGGGTGAAGCCGACCTGCGCGCAGCCGGTCGCATCAGCGCCATGACGAGCGTCGAGGAGGAGACGGAGAACGGCGTCCTGCTCGTGCGCGACACCGAGCTGCTCGCTCCCCCGCCGAAGGTCAAGAACTGACGAACGACTGAGAGCCGCGACCCTGCCAGGCAGGATCGCGGCTCTCAGTACGTCAGGACGCGCGCGTCAGGCAGCGCGACGTCGCACGATCGTCGGGGTGATGCGGTCGAGCACGACCTCGCGCGTGATGACGACCTTGTCGATGTCGTCCTCGCTCGGCACGTCGAACATGACGGGCAGCAGGACCTCTTCGAGGATGGCGCGCAACCCGCGCGCGCCGGTGCCGCGACTCATCGCCTGCTCGGCGACGGCGTCGAGGGCGTCTGGTGTGAACTCGAGCTGCACACCGTCGATCTCGAACATGCGCTTGTACTGCTTGACGAGTGCGTTCTTCGGCTCGGTGAGGATGCTCACCATGCCCTCGCGATCGAGCGGCTCGACGGTCGTGATGACGGGCAGGCGGCCGATGAACTCGGGGATGAGACCGAACTTCATGAGGTCCTCGGGCTGCACGTCGGTCATCGACGCATCCCCACCGGCGGGCAGGTGCAGCTGCGAGCCGAAGCCGAGCCCCTTCTTGCCCTTGCGGTCCTCGATGATCTTCTCCAGGCCCGCGAACGCGCCACCGACGATGAACAGCACGTTCGTCGTGTCGATCTGGATGAACTCCTGATGCGGGTGCTTGCGCCCGCCCTGCGGCGGCACCGACGCGGCCGTCCCCTCGAGGATCTTGAGCAGCGCCTGCTGCACGCCCTCACCGGAGACGTCACGCGTGATCGACGGGTTCTCGCTCTTGCGCGCCACCTTGTCGATCTCGTCGATGTAGATGATGCCGGTCTCGGCGCGCTTGATGTCGAAATCACTCGCCTGGAGCAGCTTGAGCAGGATGTTCTCGACGTCCTCACCGACGTAGCCGGCCTCCGTCAGCGCCGTCGCGTCGGCGATGGCGAACGGGACGTTGAGCATGCGCGCCATCGTCTGCGCGAGGTAGGTCTTGCCGCAGCCCGTGGGGCCGATGAGCAGGATGTTCGACTTCGCGATCTCGACCGGATCCTTCGACCCCGACGCCTCGGCGGCCTGGACGCGCTTGTAGTGGTTGTAGACGGCGACGGCGAGCGAGCGCTTCGCCGCGTCCTGTCCGATGACGTACTCACGCAGGAAGTCGAAGATCTCGCGCGGCTTCGGCAGCTTCTCGAGGCCGATGTCGACCGAGTCGGTCAGCTCTTCCTCGATGATTTCGTTGCACAGGTCGATGCACTCGTCGCAGATGTAGACGCCCGGGCCGGCGATGAGCTTCTTGACCGACTTCTGGCTCTTGCCACAGAACGAGCACTTGAGCAGGTCGCCGCTCTCTCCCACGCGTGCCATCCGTCATCCCTTCGTCGAGCGACCCGCCGCGAGACGGGTGTGCGTACCCGACGACGGTAGTCGACGGGGCCCTCGCTGCCCCTCATTGAATCCCGCGTGGCGGGCGCCGGCCAAGGCTGTTCGCGCTGGGCGCAACGGACGCGGAGTCCCCGCACGCCTCGCGTCGCGAATCACTCTCAAATGGACACACGACCAACACCTGTTGTTCATTTCCAGGACACCTTGCCAGGACAACCTTTGCGCGTGCTCGAAGACCCCCCCACGCTCTCGCCGCAGGCGCACCCGCCCGCGCCCCTCGGCCCCCCGCCGCCACGCCGCGGCCGGCCCGTCGGTGAATGGTTGACGGCGGCAGCGCTGCTGCTGCCCAACCTCGCGCTGTTGGCCGTGTTCACCTACCGACCACTGATCGACAACATCCGGTTGTCGTTCACCGACTGGACGCTGTCGGCGCCGACGCTCAACTACATCGGTCTGCAGAACTACTCGACGTGGCTGCACGACGCCAACGCGCACCAGGTGCTGCGCAACACCGCCATCTTCACCGTCGCGACGGTCGGGTTGTCGATGATGATCGGTCTCGGGCTCGCGCTGCTGCTCGATCGTCAGCTGCGCGGTCGCAACCTCGTGCGCTCGGCGATCTTCGCGCCGTTCGTCCTGTCCGGCACCGCTGTCGGCCTCGCGTTCCAGTTCGTCTTCGACCCGCACTTCGGTCTGCTCTCCGACCTCGCGCACCGCGTCGGCCTCAGCGTCCCGGACTTCTACCAGGATCCGAACTGGGCCCTCGTCATGGTGACGCTCACGTATGTGTGGAAGAACATCGGCTACACGTTCGTCATCTACCTCGCCGCGCTGCAGGGTCGCCGCACCGACCTCGACGAGGCCGCGGAGATCGACGGCGCGTCGTCATGGCGTCGCTTCACCAAGGTGCTGCTACCGCAGCTGCGCCCGACGACGTTCTTCCTGTCGATCACGGTGCTGCTCAACTCGGTCCAGGTCTTCGACATCATCCAGATCATGACGCGCGGTGGCCCCCAGGGCTACGGCACGTCGACGCTCGTCTACCAGGTGTACCAGGAGACGTTCGTCAACCAGCGCGCCGGCTACGGCGCCACGATCGCGACCATCATGTTCCTCATCCTGCTCGTCGTGACGGTCGTGCAGGTGCGGGTCATGGACAAGGAGCAGAAGGCATGAGCACCGCAGCCCCGCAGGAGAACGCCGCTGCGGCCACGCCGAAGCGGTCGGGTTCCTCCCCGTTCCGACGACGCCCCCGCGAGGAGGCGCACAGCAACGAGGTCCTCGACCACGGCGGGTTGCCGATGACGATCGCCGGTTACGCCGCGATGATGATCGCGTTCGCGATCGTCGCGATCCCGCTGTACTGGATCTTCATGACGTCGATCAAGCACCGCAGCGACATCTACACGACGCCCGCCGTCTGGTTCCCGCACTCGGTCACGGGTGAGGGTTACAAGACCGCGACGCAGTCGATCCCCTTCTGGGACTTCTTCCGCAACTCGGTCATCGTCACCGTCATCCTGTCGCTCGCCAAGATCGTCCTCGGTGTCATGAGCGCCTACGCCCTGAGCCTCATCCGCTTCCCCGGGCGCAACCTCGTGTTCATCGTCGTCATCGCGGCGCTCATGGTGCCGAACCAGATCACCGTGATCTCGAACTACGCCCTCGTCAGCCAGCTCGGCTGGCGCAACACCTACCAGGGCATCATCCTGCCGCTGGCGGGCGTCGCGTTCGGCACGTTCCTCATGCGCAACCAATTCCTGTCGATCCCCAGCGAGATCATCGAGGCCGCGCGCATGGACGGGGCCGGGCCGATGAAGCTGCTGCGCAAGGTCGTCATGCCGATGTCGTGGCCGACCCTCATCGCGTTCTCCATCATCACCGTCGTCAACGAGTGGAACGAGTACCTGTGGCCGTTCCTCATGTCCGACGACCAGCGCACCGGCACCCTGCCGGTCGGCCTCACCCAGTTGCAGAACAACGAGGGCATCACGGACTGGGGCCCTGTCATGGCCGCCACGATGCTCGCCATGCTCCCCGTTCTCGCCCTGTTCCTCGTCCTGCAACGCCACATGATCAAGGGCCTCACGGCCGGCGCCGTCAAGGGCTGACCCTCTCCCCCACGCTTCACCCAGACGAAGGAAGAAACTCATGTCCACACTCTCGCGCCGCAACCTCTTCGGCCTGACGGCTGGTGCCGTCGTCACCGCAGGCCTCAGCGCCTGCGCCGGCTCCGGCGGCTCCTCCAGCGGTGGTAACAACGGTGGCGGCGACTCGAACACGATCGAGTTCTGGAGCAACCACCCCGGCAAGTCGAAGGCGACCGAGCAGAAGCTCATCGCCGAGTTCGAGAAGGCCAACCCGAACCTCAAGGTCAAGCTCGTCGACGCCGGCAAGAGCTACCCCGACGTCGCGCAGAAGTTCAACGCGGCCCTGTCCGGCGGCAGCCTGCCCGACGTCGTCATCGTCTCCGACACGACGTGGTTCAACTTCGCCCTCAACGACCGTCTGGCCGACATGTCGGCCCTGACGTCCGAGAACAAGCTCTCGACGGACGACTACGTCAAGGGCCTGTACGACGACTACAAGTACGAGGACAAGCACTACGCCCTGCCGTACTCGCGCTCGACGGTCATCTTCTACTACAACAAGGACGCCTGGAAGAAGGCCGGTCTGCCGGACCGTGCGCCGACCTCGTGGGACGAGTTCGAGCAGTGGGCGCCCAAGCTGCAGTCGGCCATGGGCTCGGGCAAGAAGGCCATCGTCCTGGACGACGGCTCCGACTACCTCGACTGGACGTTCCAGTCCATCGCGTGGAGCTACGGCGGCGGCTACTCGAAGGACTGGACGCCCACCATGGCGTCCGAGGGCACCGTCAAGGCCGCCACGAAGATCCAGGGGTGGGCCAAGAAGGGCTGGATGCAGACGTCGAAGGACAGCCAGGCCGACTTCGCCTCGGGCATCGGCGCCTGCGCCATCGAGTCGACCGGTGGCCTCGCCGGCGTCATCAAGGACGCAAGCTTCAAGGTCGGCATCGGCTTCCTGCCCGCGCCGGGCGGCATCAAGACCGTGCCGACGGGTGGCGCCGGCCTCGCGGTGCCGAAGGGCATCTCCGCCGAGCGTCAGAAGAACGCCGTGAAGTTCATCGAGTTCATGACGAACAAGGACAACACGATCACCTTCTCCCAGGCGACCGGGTACCTGCCGGTGCGCACCTCCGCCATGGACGACGCGAAGGAGAAGGCGTACCTCGAGAAGAACCCCGAATACGCCGTCGCCGTCAAGCAGCTGCCGAAGGCCCGCCCCCAGGACAACGTCCGCGTGTTCCTGCCCGGCGGTGGCATCGACATCGGTACCTCGCTCGACAAGATCATCGCCGGCTCGGACGTCAAGTCGACGCTCGAGGCGCTCGACAAGGCGCTGCAGGCGAAGTACGACTCCCAGATCAAGCCCAAGCTGAAGAAGTAATTCATGGCATCCGTCACCTTCGACGAGGCCACCCGCCTGCACAAGGGTGCGCCCCGTCCCTCCGTCAACAAGGTCACGCTCGACATCGCCGACGGGGAGTTCCTCGTCCTCGTCGGCCCGTCGGGCTGCGGCAAGTCGACGACGCTCCGCATGCTCGCCGGCCTCGAACCGGTCGACGAGGGCCGCATCCTCATCGACGGCCACGACCAGGCCGGCGTGCGTCCCCGTGATCGCGACGTCGCGATGGTCTTTCAAAGCTACGCGCTCTACCCGACCATGACGGCACGTCAGAACATGGCGTTCGCGCTCGAGAACGCAGGCACCTCGAAGGCGGACATCAACGCCCGCGTCGAGGAGGCGGCGAAGATCCTCGAGCTCGAGCCCCTCCTCGACCGCAAGCCGGGCGCGATGTCGGGTGGCCAGCGTCAGCGTGTCGCCATGGGTCGCGCGATCGTGCGCCAGCCCAAGGTGTTCTGCATGGACGAGCCGCTGTCGAACCTCGACGCCAAGCTGCGCGTCTCGACGCGTGCGCAGATCGCGGCGCTGCAGCGACGCCTCGGCGTCACGACCGTCTACGTCACGCACGACCAGGTCGAGGCGATGACGATGGGTCACCGTGTCGCGGTGCTCAAGGACGGCATCTTGCAGCAGTGCGACACCCCGGAGGAGCTGTACGAACGGCCGCGCAACACGTTCGTCGCAGGCTTCATCGGTTCGCCGTCGATCAGCCTCATGGACGCCGCGCTCACCGGCGGTGACGCGACGTTCCACGGCATGCGGGTGTCGTTGTCGCGCGACATCAAGGCGACGTCGGATCGCGTGACGATCGGGGTGCGCCCCGAGGCGTTCGTCGTCGCGCAGCCCGGTGAGGCGGGTGCGCTCGAGCTCGAGGTCGAACTCGTCGAGACGCTCGGCTCGGAGGCGTTCGTCTACGGTCGCCCCGCGGGCGAGCCTGACGGCCCCCGCATCGGCACGCGCGTCGACAAGCGCGTGCGCCCGACGCAGGGTGACCGGTTCGCGGTGAAGCCTTTGGCCGACCACGTCCACGTCTTCGACACTGAGACCGGCGAGCGGCTGTGACACCCGGGCCGCTCCCCCGCCGCGGGTGATGCCGACATGACGAATGTGCCCGCCCCTTCCACACGGAAGGAGCGGGCACGTTCGTCGTGGCGGGTCAGGCCCGGTGGGCCCGGAGCCATCAGCTCTCCAGTGACGCCTTGCGGCTCGTCAGCACCTCGTCGATGAGGCCGTACTCCCTGGCCATCTCGGCGGTGAGGATCTTGTCGCGGTCGATGTCGGCACGCACCTGCTCGATCGAGCGGCCGGAGTGCTTCGCGAGCGTCTCCTCGAGCCACTCACGCATGCGCATGATCTCGTTGGCCTGGATCTCGACGTCGGAGGCCTGGCCGCCCGAGCCCTCCATCGCCGGCTGGTGGATGAGCACGCGCGCGTTCGGCAGCGCGTACCGCTTGCCGGGCGCGCCGGCGCCGAGCAGGACGGCGGCGGCCGAGGCGGCCTGTCCCAGGACGAACGTGTGCACGTCCGGGCGGATGTACTGCATCGTGTCGTAGATCGCCGTCAGCGCGGTGAACGAACCACCGGGGCTGTTGATGTACATGACGATGTCGCGGTCCGGATCCTGCGACTCGAGCACGATGAGCTGCGCGATGATGTCGTCGGCAGACGCGTCGTCGACCTGGACGCCGAGGAAGATGATGCGATCCTCGAACAGCTTCGTGTACGGGTCGAGGCGCTTCGTGCCGTACGAGGTGCGCTCTTCGAACTGGGGCAGGATGTAGCGGCTCGTCGGCATCGGCGCGGTGACGCCGCCCATCGGGTGGCCCATGGAGCTGTGGGTGTTCATGAAGGTCTCCTTCGTGGGCGAGATCAGTGGTCGGACGACTCGGAGAATGCCGCAGCGTCCCCGGTCGCGTCCTTGGTGGCGTCCTGCGAACGCTCGAAGACGTGGTCGACGAAGCCGTACTCCTTGGCCTCGGCCGCGGTGAACCAGCGGTCGCGGTCGGAGTCGGCCGAGATCTTCTCGACCGGCTGGCCCGTGTGCTCGGCGATGAGCTCGGCCATCTGCTTCTTGATGTGCAGCAGCTGCTCGGCCTGCGTCTTCACGTCGGAGGCCGTGCCCTGGATGCCGCCGAGCGGCTGGTGCATCATGATGCGCGCGTGCGGCGTCGCGTAGCGCTTGCCCTTGGCACCGGCGGACAGCAGGAACTGACCCATCGACGCGGCCAGACCCATCGCGACGGTGCACACGTCGTTCGGCACCCACTGCATCGTGTCGAAGATGGCCATGCCGGCCGTCACCGAACCACCGGGCGAGTTGATGTAGAGCCAGATGTCCTTCTCCGGGTCCTCTGCGGCGAGCAGCAGCAGCTGCGCGCAGATGGCGTTCGCATTGTCGTCGCGAACATCCGAACCGAGGAAGATGATGCGCTCCTTGAGGAGCCGGTTGTAGATCTGGTCGTCGAGGCCGGCGGCCATCTGCGGGCCTGCCATGACCACGTCCGAGGACTGGGCATTCGTCAAGGGATCACTCCGTTCCGAATCTGCCACCCCGAGCGGGTGACATCACGCTTGAACTCTTCACTGACCCTAACGCGCGGGCCCGGGCGTTTCGTCCCCGTCTCGGGGCTTGTTCGCCGTCAGCGCAAGGCTCGACGTTCGCCTGGGCCCGGACGCGACGAAGGGCCGCCCGATTGCTCGCGCGGCCCTCGTCTCAGACGTCAGTGACGACTCACTCGCCGTCGACAGCCTTCTTGGCCGTCTTCTTCGCAGCGGTCTTCTTGGCGGCGGTCTTCGTCGCCGTCTTCTTCGCAGCCGTCTTCTTGGCGGCTGCCTTCTTGGCCGGCTTCTCCGCGGCCTC
>NZ_DCNR01000103.1:0-17370 GCF_002322065.1 Dermacoccus sp. UBA1591
TTCGTCACATCATCGATCAATTCAGGTCGTTCGGGTGAGAGCCGATGCGGCCGTCCTTGTCGTCGAGGTCGCTGATGGCGTGGAGGTCGTCTTCGGTGAGTTCGAAGTCGAGGACGTCGAAGTTCTCGGCGATGCGGGCGGGCGTCACGGACTTGGGGATGACGACGTTGCCGATCTGCAGGTGCCAGCGGATGATGACCTGCGCGACGGTCTTGCCGACGCGTTCGGCTATTCCTTCGAGCACGGGGTTGGTGAGGATGTCGCCGCCCTGGCCGAGGGGACTCCAGGCTTCGACGACGATGCCGTTGTCGGCGCAGAAGTCGCGGACGGCCTTCTGCTGGAACTTGGGGTGCAGTTCGACCTGGTTGATGGCGGGGAACTCGCCGGTCTCGTCCTTGAGGCGCTGCAGGTGCTCGGGTTCGAAGTTGCAGACGCCGACGGCGCGGATCTTGCCGGCGTCGCGCAGTTCGAGCATCGCCTTGAAGGTGTCGACGTAGGTGTCCTTCTCGGGCGTGGGCCAGTGGATGAGGTAGAGGTCGAGCGGCAGGATCGATTCGCCGCCGAGGCGTTCGATGGACGCGTCAAAGGCCTTCTTCGTCGCCTCGGCCCCCTGGTCGTCGTTCCAGACCTTCGTCGTGAGGAAGATGTCGCTGCGCGGCACGTCGGAGGCGGCGATGCCCTGCCCGACGCCTTCTTCGTTGTCGTAGATGCGGGCGGTGTCGATGCTGCGGTAGCCGACCTTCAGGGCTTCCTGCACGGCGGCGGATGCGCCGTCGTTCTCGACCTGCCAGACACCGAAGCCCAACTGCGGCATCTCGATGCTCGCCGAGCCGGCCTGGAGGGTCACGGTGGGGACGTTCGTGTTCTCAGCCATGTCAGCGGCAACCACGCCGCGCGCTCTCGTATTCCGGCGTTGAGCGCTCGGATGACGTCGATCCCGGCGCCTGAGGAACCTACCGCCGGGTATTCTCGCCGGTCACCCCCCGCGGCGATAAGGTCACGGACATGAGTTCTGTCACCAAGGTCCTGATCGCCAACCGTGGCGAGATCGCAGCCCGTATTGCGCGCGCGGCGAAGGACGACGGCATCGCCTCCGTGGCCGTCTACGCCGAACCCGACCGTGACGCTCTGCACGTGCGCGTCGCCGATGAGGCCTACTCCCTCGGCGGCTCGACGCCCGGCGATTCCTATCTCGTCGTCGACAAGATCCTCGACGTCGCGAAGCGTTCCGGCGCTGACGCCGTCCACCCCGGGTACGGTTTCCTCGCGGAGAACGCCGAGTTCGCGCAGTCCGTCCTCGATGCGGGCCTGACGTGGATCGGGCCGTCGCCCGCCGCCATCGACTCGCTCGGCGACAAGGTCAAGGCGCGTCACATCGCGACGAAGGCCGGCGCTCCCCTCGTGCCCGGTACGAAGGATCCGGTCGACGACGCGGACGAGGTCGTCGCGTTCGCGAAGGAGCACGGCCTGCCCGTTGCCATCAAGGCCGCCTACGGCGGTGGCGGACGCGGCCTCAAGGTCGCGCGAACGATCGAGGAGATCCCGTCGCTGTACGAGTCGGCTGTGCGCGAGGCCGTCACGGCGTTCGGGCGCGGCGAGTGCTTCGTCGAGCGCTTCCTCGACAGCCCGCGCCACGTCGAGACGCAGTGCCTCGCCGACAACCACGGCAACGTCGTCGTCGTCTCGACGCGTGACTGCTCGCTGCAGCGCCGCAACCAAAAGCTCGTGGAGGAGGCGCCGGCGCCGTTCGTCAGTGACGAGCAGCACGCCGAGCTGCTGCGGGCGTCGAAGGCGATCCTGCGCGAGGCGGGTTACTCGGGTGCGGGCACCTGCGAGTACCTCATCGGCACCGACGGCGTCATCAGCTTCCTCGAGGTCAACACGCGCCTGCAGGTCGAGCACCCCGTCTCCGAGGAGGTGACGGGTATCGACCTCGTGCGCGAGCAGTTCCGCATCGCCCGCGGCGAGGAGCTCGGCTATGACGACCCGACGCCGCACGCACACTCGATCGAGTTCCGCCTCAACGGCGAGGACGCAGGCCGGAACTTCCTGCCGGCGCCGGGCACCGTCGAGAAGTTCGAGGCGCCGAGCGGGCCGGGTGTGCGCGTCGATTCGGGTGTCGTCTCCGGCGACGTCATCGGTGGCGCGTTCGACTCGATGCTCGCGAAGATCATCGTGACGGGCCGCACCCGCAAGGAAGCGCTCGAGCGCTCGCGCCGCGCGCTGGACGAGACCGTCATCGAGGGCATGCCGACGGTGCTGCCGTTCCACCGCGTCGTCGTCGAGGATCCGGCGTTCGCGCCCGAGTTCACCGACACCCCCGACGCGCCGTTCAGCGTGCACACGCGCTGGATCGAGACGGAGTTCGACAACCAGATCTCGCCGTACGACGGCACGCCCGAGACCGCGGCCGAGCAGGCCGCACGCCAGAGCGTCGTCGTCGAGGTCGGCGGCAAGCGGCTCGAGGTCTCGCTACCCGGCGACCTTGCGGTCAGTGCCGGACCGGCGAAGCCCTCCGGCGGGCCCCGACGCGCCGCACGCAAGGGCGGTGGCGGCGCCGCGGCGAGCGGTGACTCGCTCACCGCGCCGATGCAGGGCACCGTGGTCAAGGTGGCCGTAGAGGACGGCACCACGGTCGAAGCCGGCGACACGATCGTCGTCATCGAGGCGATGAAGATGGAGCAGCCGATCACCGCGCACAAGGCGGGCGTCGTCAGCGGCCTCGCCGCGACGGTCGGCGAGACGGTGACGGCCGGCACGGTCCTCGCGCAGATCAAGGACGTCGACGCCTGACGGGCTCCGACGTTCGAACGCCCCGGCACGCCGAGCGTGCCGGGGCGCCTGCGTCTCACGGGTTCCTACGTCTCACGATGGACGCGAAACGCTGGTTGGCTCGATGCCCCGTAGCTCAGTGCGCCCGTAGCTCAGTGCGTGGGGCGCGCGTCCTCTGGCGACGCGGTGCCGAGCAGCACCATGCGCAGCGTCTTGTCGATGTACGGGCCGCGACGCTCCGCAGGCTGCGCGAGCGCCGACAGGACGATGCCCTCGATGCTCGCGACGGCCGTCTCCGCGCGCAGACGCGAATCGGAGCGCGCGCCGGTCTCCGAAGTACGGCACACGATCGTCTCGACGATGCTGACGAGTTCGCTGCGCCACTCCCCCACGGCCGGCGCGAGCTCGGGCGTGCGCAGCGACTCGAGGGACAGTTCGAGGATCGCGACCATCAACGCGCCGTCGTCCTGCGTCACCCAGCGTTCGAGCAGGGCCGTCGCGAACGGTGCGGTGGCGAGCGGGTCGTCGGTGCCGGACGGGATCTGCTCGCCCAGCGCGCGGACCTGCACGGCCACGCGGGAGCCGACATGCGTCGTCAGGCCGGCGAGCAGCGCGGCGCGCGTGCGGAAGCTGACCGAACACGTGCCCTCGGGAAAACCCGCCTGACGATCGACCGCCCGGTGCGTCAGCCCACGCAGCCCACTCGTCGCGAGGACGCTCGTCGCTGCGTCGAGCAGCGCCGTCCGGCGAGGGTTCTCGCAGGCGGCATCGCTGGGCGCGCTCGTCCTCGTCATCGCGTGCGGCGAGGGATCAGAAGACGTCGCTGCTGTGCAGACGACGCGCGGCCTCGGCGATCGAACCCGTCATCGACGGGTACACCGAGAACGTGTTGGCGACCTGGTCGACCGTCAGGCGGTTCGCGACGGCCATGCCGATCGGGTAGATCAGCTCCGAGGCCTGCGGCGCGACGACGACGCCGCCGATGATCGTGTTCGACCCCGGGCGGGCGAACAGCTTGACGAAGCCGTCGGTGATGTTGCGCATCTTGGCGCGCGGGTTCGTCGAAAGCGGCAGCGTGACGACGCGCGCCTCGATCTTGCCCTCCTCGACGTCGGCCTGGCTGTAGCCGACCGTCGCGATCTCGGGGTCGGTGAAGATGTTGGCCGTGACGCCGCGCAGGTTGAGCGGCTGCACCGCGTCGCCGAGGGCGTGGTGCATGGCGACGCGCCCCTGCATCGCTGCGACGGACGCGAGCGGGTAGACGCCCGTGCAGTCGCCGGCGGCGTAGATGCCCTGCGCGCTCGTGCGCGAGACGCGGTCGGTGACGATGTGGCCCGAGTCGGTGAGGTCGACGCCCGCGGCCTCGAGGCCGATGCCCTTCGTCTGCGGGATCGAACCCACGGCGAGGATCGCGTGCGTCCCTTCGACCTTGCGTCCGTCCTCGAGCGTCACGACGACGGTGTCGCCTTCACGCGTTGCGGCCATGGCGCGGCTGCGGTTGAGGACCGTCATGCCGCGGCGGCGGAAGACGTTCTCGATGACGGTGGCCGCGTCGGCGTCCTGGCCGGGCAGCACGCGGTCACGCGAGCTGACGAGCGTGACGTCGGCGCCGAGGCCGAGGTAGGCGTGCGCGAGTTCGGCACCGGTGACACCAGAACCGACGACGATGAGCTTCTCGGGGACCTCGGTGAGGTTGTAGATGTCCTTCCACGTCAGGATGCGCTCGCCGTCGGGCTTCGCGGTGTCCATGACGCGCGGGGTCGTGCCCATCGCGAGGAGGATGACGTCGGCGCGGATGTCCTCGGTCTCGCCGTTCGTGAGCTCGGCCTCGACCCACCCGTGGCCCTTGACGCGGCCGGTGCCGCGCCGGATGCGCACGCCGACACTCTCGAGCTGAGCCTGGATGTCGACGGACTGCGCCTTCGCCAGGCGCAGGATGCGCTCGTTGACCTGGCCCAGGTTGGCGTGCGCGTGCTGGTTCTCCTCGTTGCCCTCGAAGCCGACGCCGAGGCGGCCGGCCGCCTCGAAGCGCGAGAGGAAGTCGGAGGTGGCGATCAGGGTCTTGGAGGGGACGCAGTCGGTGAGCACCGCGGCACCACCGAGGCCGTCACGGTCGATGACCGTGACCTGCGCACCGAGCTGGGCGGCGACGAGCGCGGATTCATAACCGCCCGGGCCACCACCGATGACGACGACAGACTTCTTCCGTGAGCTCACCCCCCTATCCAATCACTTGACGTCAAGAGACTTCGAATCGCGGGCACGTCGATGCATGTGGCGCGAGCAGGGTACGGCGGTAGGTGCGCCTGCAGGTGCGTCGGCGGGCGCATCGGCAACAGGGACGTTCGCGAGGTCCGCACCGGTTGTCGGCCTCGCCACGTACCCTGAAGGGGTGACTCAGCAGACCACTTCGCCCCTGTCCGATCCGAGCGTCGATCCCTTCGAGATCGCGCGTGACGCCGCGCGCGTCATCGCCGAACGCACGGGCGTCGAGAAGCACGACGTGGCGCTCGTCCTCGGCTCCGGCTGGGGCCAGACCGCCGACCTCATCGGCGAGGTCAAGGCGACGATCGACAACACCGACGTGCCCGGGTTCGGCGCGGCGGCCGTCGCCGGTCACAGCGGGCAGATGCGCTCGATCGAGATCGAGGGCAGTGGCAAGCGCGCCCTCGTCTACGGCACGCGCACGCACTTCTACGAGGACAAGGGGGTGCGCGCCGTCGTCCACGGCGTGCGTACCGCCGCGGCGGCCGGGTGCGACACCGTCGTGCTGACGAACGGGTGCGGCGGCCTGCGCCCCGAGTGGGGCCCGGGCACGCCCGTGCTCATGAGCGACCACATTAACCTGACGGCCACCTCGCCGCTCGAGGGCGCGACGTTCGTCGACCTCACCGACCTGTACTCACCGCGCCTGCGCGACATGGCGCGTTCGATCGACTCCTCGCTCGACGAGGGCGTCTACGCGCAGTTCACCGGGCCGCACTACGAGACGCCCGCCGAGGTGCGCATGGCGAAGACGCTCGGCGCCGACCTCGTCGGCATGTCGACGGCCCTCGAGGCCGTCGCGGCGCGTCACGCGGGCCTCGAGGTGCTCGGCATCTCCCTCGTCACGAACCCTGCGGCGGGTATCAGCCCCACTCCGCTCGACCACGCCGAGGTCATCGAAGCCGGGCGGGCAGCGGCCGAGCGGTGTGGGCAGTTGCTGTCGGGCATCGTCCGGGCGCTGTGACGGCGCCGACCACCGAATCGATCACCGACGCGAGCGAGGAACCACGATGACGACCGACACGGCCCACCTGCTCGACCAGGCACGTGCCTGGATCACCGACGACCCCGACGAGGTGACACGCGCAGAACTCGAATCCGTCGTGGCGGCCGCCGAATCCGGCGACGCTGCGGCGCTCGATGATCTGGCCGATCGATTCCGCGGACTGCTCGCCTTCGGTACCGCGGGTCTGCGCGGCGAGCTCGGAGCCGGGCCCAACCGCATGAACCGCGTCGTCGTCCTTCGTGCTGCGGCGGGGCTCACGCGCTACCTGCAGACCTCGCTCGGCAAGCGGGACGTCACGGTCGTCATCGGATACGACGCGCGCACGAACAGTGACGTGTTCGCCGCCGACACCGCGGCCGTCGTCACCGCTGCGGGTGGGCGGGCGCTCGTCCTGCCGCGTCCGCTGGCGACGCCGGTGCTCGCGTTCGCGATCCGGTACGTCGGGGCTGATGCGGGCGTCATGGTGACGGCGAGCCACAACCCGCCGCAGGACAACGGCTACAAGGTCTACCTCGGCGACGGCAGCCAGATCGTCCCGCCCGCCGACGCCGAGATCGCCGCGGCGATCGACACGTTCCCGTCCGCGGCGGCCATCGAGCGCGCCGAGGACGGCTGGGAGACCCTCGGCGACGACCTCGAGGCCGATTACCGCGACGCGTGTGTCGCCTCGATCACGCCGGGCGGACCGCGCGACGTCGCCGTCGTCCACACGGCGCTGCATGGCGTCGGGTCGACCACGCTGCTCGCGGCGTTCGAGCAGGCCGGTTTCGCGCGCCCGACGCCCGTCGCGTCGCAGGAACAGCCAGACCCGCGATTCCCCACCGTCAGCTTCCCGAATCCAGAAGAGCCCGGCGCGATCGACGCGGCGCTCGATCTCGCGCGCGAGGTGCGGCCCGACATCGTCATCGCCTCCGACCCGGACGCCGACCGCTGCGCCGTCGCCGCGCCCGACCCGAGGTGCGCGTCGGCTGAGGACCCCCAGGGGTGGCGCATGCTGCGCGGTGACGAGGTGGGGGTGCTGCTCGGGCAGCGTGCACTCGACCTCGCTGCGGCCAGCGCGCTGCACGGCGTCGACGGGGGCGCGCCCGTGCTCGCCAACAGCATCGTCAGCTCGCGCCAGCTCGGCGCGATGGCGGCCGATGCGGGCGTCGCGCACGTCGAGACGTTGACCGGGTTCAAATGGATCGCCCGGGTGCCCGACATCGCCTACGGCTACGAGGAGGCGCTCGGGTACTGCACCGCGCCGTCCGTCGCACGTGACAAGGACGGCATCTCCGCGGGCCTCGCCGTCGCGGAACTGGCGGCCGGGTTGAAGGCCGGGGGCCGCACCCTCGTCGACCTGCTCGACGACCTCGCCCGCCGCCACGGCGTGTACGCGAGCGACTCGTTCAGCATCCGCGTCGCTGAGCTGGCGCAGATCCCCGCCATCATGGCGGCCCTGCGCGAACGACCTGCGCCGCAGATCGGAGACGTCGTCGTCGCGCAGTTCCACGACCTCGCCCTCGGTGACGGCGGCCTGCCGCCGACCGACGGCCTGCGCTACCTGCTCGCCGACGGCACCCGCGTCATCGTGCGCCCGAGCGGCACCGAGCCGAAGGTCAAGGTCTACCTCGAGGCGATCGTGCCCGTGGACGACCTGGCGCCCGGCGTGGACGACGCCCTGGCCGCGGCGCGTGCAGAGGCGGCCCGCCGTCTTGCCGCGACGCGGCGTGCGATGGAGGAGCTCACCGCACTGTGACGTCTCACGAGAGCGCCGCCGAAGGGGCCCTTCCGACGAGCGACGTTGCCCCCGAGAAGGTTTCGACGACTCACCCGCCGGCTCCGGCTGACGCAGACGGGCCTGTCATGGGCGCGCGGGGAGCGCTCGCCCGCGTCATCGTCGTGTCGGGGCCGTCGGGCAGCGGCAAGTCGCGGCTGGCTCGCCAGTTGTGCGCGAGCCACGGGTGGCCGTTCGTCAATCTCGACGACTTCTACCGCGATCACGACGCGCCCGATCTGCCGCGGTTCGCCTCGGGCGAGATCGACTGGGACAACGCCGGCACGTGGAACGTCGAGGCCGCTGCGCAGTCGCTGGAACGGTTGTGCCGCACCGGTGCCACCGACGTGCCGCAGTACTCGATCTCGCAGAGTCGTGCGACGGGCACGCACTCCGTCACGCTCGACGGAGCCCGGTTCGTCGTCGCCGAGGGCATCTTCGCGCCCGACGTCATCGCCCCGCTCGCCGAGCGCGGTGTGCTCGGCGAGGCGTGGTGCCTGCGTCGCAACCGGACGGTGACTGCGGCCCGGCGGTTCATCCGCGACGTGGCCGAGCGCCGCAAGCCCCCGCTCGTCCTCGTGCGGCGTGGGGCGCGGCTGTGGCGCGACGAACCTGAACTCGTCAGAGCGCACCTGGCGCGCGGCGCCCAACCCGTCACGTTCTCCGAGGCCGTGCGCCGCGCTGCGGCGCTGCAGTCGTCAGCGGTCTGACGGGCGCACCTGGGCGGCGCTCAGGGTGCGCGTGCCCGGCCGCCGAACGCAGCAGCGTGGGTCACCGACCAGGACAGGCAGGTCAGGCGCGGGACGCGGCGAACCCGGGTTTGATGACGTCCATGATGATCACGAGGCGCTCGTCGAACGGGATGAACGCCGACTTCATCGCGTTGACGGTGACCTTCTCGAGGTCGTCGAGACCCCAGCCTGCCTCGCTGACGAGCCCGGCCATCTCCTTCGTCATCGACGTGTCGCTCATGAGGCGGTTGTCGGTGCTGAGCGCGACGCGGAAACCGAGTGCCAGCAGGAACGAGATGGGGTGGCTGCGCAGCGACAACGCCGCACCCGTCTGCAGGTTCGAGAGCGGGCACACCTCGAGCGCGATGCGCCGATCGCGGACGAAGGCGGCGAGGCGCCCGAGGCGGACGTCGGCCTCCCCCGCCCGAACACGCTCAGGCAGCGCGGCGCGAGCCGGCTCGTCGAGTTCGGGGTAGGCGACGCCGTCGATCGTGATGTCGTCGGTGATGCGCACGCCGTGCCCGAGCCGTTCGGCGCCGCAGTACTGGATGGCCTCCCAGATGCTCGGCAGCCCGAATGCTTCACCGGCGTGGATCGTGAAGTGCGCGTTCTCGCGGCGCAGGTACTCGAACGCGTCGAGGTGGCGTGTGGGGGGGAAACCGGCCTCGGCGCCGGCGATGTCGAAACCGGCGACGCCCTGGTCGCGGTAGGCGACAGCGAGTTCGGCGATCTCGACGCTCTTCGCGGCGTGGCGCATCGCCGTCAGCAGGGCGCGCATGACGATGGGCCGGCCCTGCTCGGCGGCGCGTTCGGCACCGCGTCGGAAGCCTTCGAGCACGGCGTCGACGACCTCGGTGAGGGCGAGACCCTTCTCGATGTGCAGCTCCGGCGCGAAGCGGACCTCGGCGTAGACGACGCCGTCCGCCGCGTGATCCTCGGCGCACTCGGCGGCGACGCGGACGATGGCGTCGCGGGTCTGCATGACGCCGACGGTGTGCTCGAACGTCTCGAGGTAACGCACGAGCGAACCCGAGTCGGCGCTGTCACGGAACCAGCGCGCGAGCGTCTCGGCGTCGTCGGCCGGCAGCGCGTCGTAGCCGGTCTTGCGCGCGAGTTCGAGGACGGTCGCCGGACGAACCCCACCGTCGAGGTGATCGTGCAGCACGACCTTGGGCAGTGCCGCGACGACGTCCTGTGTGAGTGCCCGCGCCGCCGTTTCGTCCAAGCTGTGTGTCGTCGCAGAGGTGTCAGTCATGGCCCAAGTGTAGGGCTCACCTGCCCCGTCCCCATCTGCGATTCCTGTCCACATTCGCGATTTTTGTCCACCTCTACGAACGGCGTCCACCTTCGCGATTTCCGTCCCATTCGCACATCTCGTCCCCATCTGGGATTTTCGGTCACTCTCGCAAGAGTGACTGAAAATCGCAGATAGGGACGAGATTCGCAAGGGTGGGCAGGAATCGCCGACGGGGACGGGAATCGCGAATATGGACGAGAGTCGCAGGTGGGGCGGGGTCAGGCGATGCGGTCGATGACGATGTCGCGCGGCGTGGATGAGCCTGCTTCGGCGTCGGCGCTGATGTCGTAGCTGCCGTCGAGGGCGGCCACGGCGCGCTCGAAACGCTCCGGCGTGTCGGTGTGCAGCGTCATGAGCGGCGTGCCGGCGCTGACGGTGTCGCCGGGCTTGGCGTGCAGTTCGATGCCCGCGCCGGCCTGCACCGGGTCCTCCTTGCGCGCACGGCCCGCGCCGAGTCGCCACGCCGAGACGCCGACGGCGAGTGCGTCGAGGCGCGTCAGCACGCCGTCGCTCGGTGCGGTGATGACGTGCGACTCCTTCGCCACGGGCAGTTCGGCGTCGGGGTCGCCGCCCTGCGCGGCGACCATGCGGCGCCACGCGTCCATCGCACGCCCGTCGCTCAGCGCCGCGCGCACGGCCGATTCGTCCTGGGGCCGACCGGCGCCGACGAGCATCTCGACGGCGAGTGCCACCGTGAGGTCGACGACGTCCTTCGGGCCGCCTCCGGCGAGCACCTCGACCGATTCGCGCACCTCGAGAGCGTTGCCGGCCGTCAGCCCGAGCGGCGTCGACATGTCGGTCAGCAGCGCGACCGTGTTGACGCCGGCGTCGTTGCCGAGGTCGACCATCGTGCGCGCCAGTTCGCGAGCGTCGTCCTGCGTCTTCATGAACGCACCCGAGCCGACCTTGACGTCGAGCACGAGCGCGCCCGTGCCCTCGGCGATCTTCTTGCTCATGATCGAGCTGGCGATGAGCGGGATGGCCTCGACGGTGCCCGTCACGTCACGCAGCGCGTACAGCTTCTTGTCGGCGGGTGCCAGCCCGTCACCGGCGGCGCAGATGACGGCGCCGACCTCGTCGAGCTGACGCATCATCTCGGCGTTCGTCAGCCCTGCACGCCACCCGGCGATGGCCTCCATCTTGTCGAGCGTGCCGCCGGTGTGACCGAGCCCGCGGCCCGACAGCTGCGGCACGGCGACGTCGAACACCGCGACGAGCGGCGCAAGCGGCAGCGTGATCTTGTCGCCCACTCCCCCGGTCGAGTGCTTGTCGGCCGTGGGCACGCGCAGGGACGAGAAGTCCATCCGCTCACCGCTCGCGATCATCGCTGCGGTCCAGCGTGCGATCTCGTCCCGCGTCATGCCGTTGAGCAGGATCGCCATGGCCATCGCCGCCATCTGCTCGTCCGCGACAGCGCCGCGTGTGTAGGCGTCGATGATCCAGTCGATCTCGTCGCGGCTCAACGTGCCGCGGTCGCGCTTCGTGCGGATGAGGTCGACGGCGTCGAACGCCTCGTGGGTGGAGGCAGCGGAGGTCATGATTCGCCTTTCAGCTGGGCGGCGGAGGTGGCGACGGCGTCGAGGTTGGTGACGCCGAACGCGTGCGGAAGGAGCTCGACGAACGGCAGCGGGTCGCGCCCGTCCATGTCGATGAGCAGGCCAGGTGAATCGACGGACGGCGCCACGGCGTGCTCGGCGAGCAACTGTCGGCAGCGTCCGCACGGCGTGATCGGGGTGCCGTTGCCGTCGACGCACGACAGCGCGACGAGCCGCTCGCGCGCGGCAGTGGCATCGACGACCGGGCCCGCCCCGCCGTCAGACAGGCCGGCGTCGGAACAGTCTGCGCCGGCCAGAGCGTTGTCAGCCACACCAGCGTTCACACCCCCGCCGAAACCGTCTCGCTCAGACGTGTTCAACAGTGACGACACGAGCCCGCACTCGGCGCACAGCACGACGCCGTAGGCGGCGTTCTCGACGTTGCAGCCGGTGAGCACGCGACCCGAGGTCGTGAGCGCGGCGACGCCGACCGGGAACCGGCTGTAGGGCACGTAGGCGCGCCGCGACGCGGCGATGGCCTCGGAGCGCAGGTGCGCCCAGTCGGGTGTCTGCGCAGCCGAGGCCGTCACGCGTGAGTGCTCGCTCACCCGGCTTCACCCTTGCGGTAGACGTCACCGTCGGCCGCCGGCATGCGAAGGTGCTGGCTGGCGAACGCCATGACGAGCAGGGTGACGACGTATGGCGCCGTGCTCGTGAGGTTCGGGTCGATCGTGTTCGAACCGAAGTACCAGCTCAGCACGAGCACCGCCGTCACCGCCAGGATCACCGCCGGCAGCACGCGACGACGCACCGCCATCCAGATCGCGCCGACGATGACGCCCGCGCCGACGAGCAGCAGCAGCGCATGCACCTGGTCGCCGCCGCGCAGCTGCAGCGCCTGCGTGTAGCCGAACAGCAGCGCGCCGAGGGCGGTGCCGAGCGGCATCCAGTTGCCGAAGATCATCGCGGCGAGACCGATGTACCCGCGCCCGCCGGTCTGGCCCTGCTGGAAGCCGTCGGAGGCGACCATCGCGAGGAAGCCGCCGCCGAGGCCGGCGAGGGCGCCGGAGACGAGCACCGCGATCGTCTTGTAGACGTAGACGTTGACGCCGAGCGTCTCGGCGGCCTGCGGCGCCTCACCGCAGCTGCGCAGACGCAGACCGAACGGCGTGCGCCACAGCACGTACGCTGTCGCCGCGATGAGCAGGACGGTGATGAGCGTCAGCCACGACACGTTCGTGAACAGGCCGCCGAGGATGCCGGCGAGGTCGGAGACGAGGAACCAATGCTTGCCCTCGAGATCCGACAGCGCTGACGAACCGGGCACGGTGAACGTGCCGATGTCCGGCAGGCTGGGGCTTTGCGTCGCACCGCCGCCGGGCAGGCTCGAGAAGAAGCGTTCGGCGAGGAACTTCGTCAGGCCCGCGCCGAGCAGGTTGATCGCGACACCGGAGACGATCTGGTCGACGCCGAAGAACACCGTCGCGATGGCGTGCAGCACGCCGAACAGCATGCCGCCGGCGATCGCTGCGATGACGCCCGCCCACGCGCCCCAGTGGTAGGCCGCGTATGCCGCCGACCAGGAACCCATGATCATCATGCCCTCGAGCCCGATGTTGACGACGCCCGCGCGCTCGGACCACAGACCACCGAGGCCCGCCAGCGCGAGCGGGACGGCGGCGACGACGGCCGCGGAGATCGCGTTGGCCGAGTCGATGTCGTTGACGCCCGTCGCGACACGCAGTACGGACAGCGCGACGAGGATGCCGAGCAGGCCGAGCGGCAGCAGGGCCTTGCGACCGAGACGGCGGGTGATCCCTGCCGTGGGTCGGGTTGCGACGGTGCTCATGCGCTCGCTCCTGCGGTGTTTCCGGCGGCCAGTTCCGCGGCGACGTGGCGTTGTTCGATGCTCTTGTCCCAGCGGCGCACGAGTTCGTACGCGATGACGACAGCGAGCACCATGACGCCCTGGATGATGTTGACGAGTGAGGCATTGACGCCGGCGTTGATCTGCAGCGCGTCGGACTGGCCGTTGAGGTAGGCCCACAGCAGCGCACCGAACGCGATGCCGATCGGGTTGTTGCGTCCGATGAGTGCGACGGCGATACCCGCGAAGCCGAGACCGCTCTGGCTGTTGGAGCCATAGTTGTAGTCCTGGCCGAACAGCTGCGGCATGCCGACGAGACCGGCGACGGCGCCGGACATCAGCATCGCGGAGATCGTCATGCGCTTGACGTTGACACCGCTCGCGACGGCCGCGGATTCCGACGTGCCCGTCGCGCGCAGGTCGAAGCCGAAGCGCGTGCGGTTGATGACGAACCAGTAGACCAGGCCGACAATGACGGCGAGGATGCCGAGGCCGTAGATCGGCCCACCGGACAGGTTCGCGAGCGCCGGCACGTGCGAGCTGTCGGGGATGCTCTTCGTCACCGTGGCGTTCGATCCGGGCGTGCGATCGGCGACCTTGTTGAGCAGCCACGCGACAACACCCGTCGCGATCGAGTTGAGCATGATCGAGCTGATGACCTCGGACACGCCGCGCGTCACCTTGAGCACGGCGATGATCCCGGCCCAGACCGCGCCGACGAGCATCGCGAGCAGCAGCGCGAAGATGACGTTGAGGAAGCCCGGGAGCCAGCCCTGCGCCGCGAAGAGCGCGGCGGCGAACGCGGCGACGCGGTACTGGCCGTCGACGCCGATGTTGAACAGGTTCATCCGGAAGCCGATGGCGACGGCGACGCCCGACAGGTACAGCACGGCGGTGTCGTTGATGATCGCCTCGCTGACGCCCGGCATCGGCGAGGACAGGAACACCTGCCACACCGGCCCGACGGAGTTTCCGAGCGCGAGCAGGACGATCGACGTCAGCACCACGGCGATGGCGATGGCGAGCAGCGGCGCGGCGAGCGCGACGCCGACGCGGCGGAGGGTGGAGTTCATCGGACGGTGTCCTCGCTCGTGCCGGCGGCGGTGGCGCCGGTCGTGTTCTCGGTCTTCGAGGTCGTGGGAATGCGTGCGCTCGAGTCGCTCGCGTCCGAACCGGCACCCGTCATCGCGGCGCCGAGCTGTTCGGCGGTCACGTGATGGGGGTCGAACTCGCCCGACAGCCGCCCTCGCAGGATGACGCGGATCGTGTCGGACAGGCCGATCAGTTCGTCGAGGTCGGCGGAGATGAGCAGCACGGCAAGACCTTCGCGGCGTGCGTCCTTGATGTGATCCCAGATCGCGGCCTGCGCGCCGACGTCGACACCGCGCGTCGGGTGCGCGGCGACGAGGACGCGCGGTGCGTGCGACATCTCGCGCCCGAAGATGAGCTTCTGCTGGTTGCCGCCCGACAGCGACCCGGCGGTCACGTCGATGCTCGGCGTGCGCACGTCGTACTCGCTGACGATGCGCTGCGTGTCCTCCTTCGCCGCGCCGGGCGTGAGGCGCCAGCCCTTGCTCGCGGGGGCCTGTCGCTGGTGGCCGAGCATGCGGTTCTCCCACAGCGGCGAACCGAGAAGCAGCGCGTGACGGTGACGGTCCTCGGGGATGTAGCCGACGCCGCTGTCGCGGATCTGCTTCGTCGGCCAGGTCGTGACGTCGTCGTCGCCGATGACGACGTGGCCGCTGTCGGCGCGGCGCATGCCGAGGATCGTCTCGACGAGTTCGGCCTGGCCGTTGCCCTCGACACCGGCGATGCCGACGACCTCGCCGGCGCGGATGACGAGGTCGATGTTCGACAGCAGCGCCGGGCCGCCGGCGCGGTCGGCGAGCGTCAGCCCGTCGAGGCGCATGACGACGCGGTCGGTGACGGTCGATTCCTGCGTCTCGGGGGTGGGCAGCTGCGAGCCGACCATGAGTTCGGCGAGCTGCTTGCTCGTCACCGACGCGCTCTTGACGCGGTCGATCGTCGTGCCGCGGCGGATGACGGTGATGTCGTCGGCGACGCCGCGCACCTCGTCGAGCTTGTGCGAGATGAACAGCACCGTGAGGCCTTCGGCCTTCATCTCGGCGAGGTTCGCGAACAGTTCGTCGACCTCCTGCGGCACGAGCACGGCCGTCGGCTCGTCGAGGATGAGGATCTTCGCCCCGCGGTAGAGCACCTTGAGGATCTCGACGCGCTGACGGGCGCCGACGCCGAGGTCGGCGACGAGCACGTCGGGGTGGACGCCGAGCCCGTAGGCCTGCGAGATGCGCGTGATCTCCGCGCGCGCCTTCGCCCCGATACCGTGCAGCTTCTCGGCGCCGAGGACGACGTTTTCGAGGACGGTGAGGTTGTCCGCGAGCATGAAGTGCTGGAACACCATGCCGACGCCGGCCTTGATCGCGTCCTTCGGCGACGAGAACGAGACCTCGTCGCCGTTGATGCGGATCGTGCCCTCGTCGGGCTTCTGCACGCCGTAGAGGATCTTCATGAGCGTCGACTTGCCGGCACCGTTCTCCCCCACGATGGCGTGGATCGTGCCGCGCTCGACCTGCAGGTACAGGTCGGAGTTCGCGACGACGCCGGGGAATCGCTTCGTGATGCCTTGCAGGTCGACGGCGAGGGGCCCCTGCGGGGGCGCGCTGACGTCGGGCGCCGCGGCCGACGTCGTCGTGGGATCGGTGGTGTCGATGACGCACACTCCTGCTCGAACCGTGAAGGCCCGGCAAGCAGAACACCCGCTTGCCGGACCTTCACCGGGTGGCGACTCAGTTGGACGGAGTCGTGGGAACCGTGATCTTGCCGTCGACGACCTGCTTCTTCAGGTCATCGACGGTCTTGAGCGTGTCGGCGGACAGGTGGTTGCCCGTCGTGGAGAGCGAGACGCCGTCCTCCTTGAGGCCGTAGACCTTGTTGCCGCCCTTGAACGAGTCGTCCTTGACCGAGTTGACGAAGTCCTCGACCGTGCCCGCGCAGCGCTTCGTCGCGGACGTCAGGACGGAGCCGGCGACGGACTTGTCAGCCGTCAGGGCCTGGTCGGAGTCGACGCCGATGGCCCACTTGCCCTTGGAGTGCGCCGAGGAGATGACGCCGTCGCCCGACTTGCCGGCCGCGGCGAAGACGATGTCGGCGCCGGACTGGAACATGGCGTCGGCAGCGGCCTTGCCGCCGGGGGTGTCGTTGAAGCCCTTGCCGTCGGAGGCGAGGTACTTCGAGTCGACCTTGATGTTGGGGTTGACCTTCTTCGCGCCCGCGATGTAGCCGGCCTCGAACTTCTGGATGAGCGGCACCTTGAGCGCTCCGACGAAGCCGATGTGGCCCGTCTTGCTCGTCTTGGCGGCCGCGGCACCGGCGAGGTAGGAGGACTCGTTCTCCTTGAAGGTGATCTGCTCGACGTTCGAGCCGGCCGACGCGGGCGTCGCGTCGTCGATGATCGCGAACTTGACGTTCGGGAACTTCTTGGCGACCTGGCCGACGGCGTTCGCGTAGACGAAGCCGACGGCGACGATCGCCTTGTTGCCCGAGGAGGCGAGCTGCGTGAGGCGGTTGACACGCGCCTGGTCGTTGTCCGACTCGGAGGCCTCGGCCGTCGTGATCGACAGGTTCGAGATCTTCTTCTTCGCGTCCTCGAGGCCCTGGTAGGAGGCGTCGTTGAAGGAGTGGTCACCACGGCCACCCACGTCGAAGGCGATGGCGGCCTTGAACTGGTCCGTGCCCCCGGAGGACGAACCGGAGGACTTGTCGTTCGAACCACAGGCGGCGAGACCGGCCGTCATGGCGACGGCGGCAGCGATGGAAACAACCCGCTTCACGGGGACTCCTTGGGTCTATCGGAACGAAGGCCGCATCGTGCGTCAGCACCCGGGGCGGGCGAGCGACGTCCAGGCACGCGATGCGTGCTCACGACAGGCTTCGTCTTGGCAGAGGTGGCGCACGTCACGCCACCGGACCGGTTCAGCCTACCGGGGCCGCGCGCCGGGTTGAAGCGACAACGATCCGAGGTGACCGAACCGTTATTGGGCGCCGCCGCGACTCGATGAGATACAGCACACGCTCCACCCCCGGCGGTGGGTTCTCACCGGGGCCCGCCGCGCCGCGCCGC
>NZ_DCNR01000053.1:0-5243 GCF_002322065.1 Dermacoccus sp. UBA1591
GACGGGCAGCACCTCGAGGCCACCCATGTACTTGCGCAGCGCCTCGGGCACGCGCACCGAGCCGTCAGCCTGCTGGTGCGTCTCGAGGATGGCGACGAGCCACCGCGTCGTCGCGAGCGTGCCGTTGAGCGTTGCGACCGAGCGCGTCGCACCGTCGGTGCGTTCGCGGATGTTGAGGCGGCGCGCCTGGAACGTCGTGCAGTTCGACGTCGACGTCAGCTCGCGGTAGGTGCCCTGCGTCGGCACCCAGGCCTCGCAGTCGAACTTGCGCGCTGCGGACGTGCCGAGGTCACCCGCGGCGGTGTCGATGACGCGGTACGACAGCTCGCACTTGGCCAGCATCTCCTCTTCCCATGCGAGCATGCGAGCGTGCTCCGCTTCGGCGTCCTCGATGCGGCAGTAGGAGAACATCTCGACCTTGTTGAACTGGTGCACGCGGATGATGCCGCGCGTGTCCTTGCCGTACGAACCGGCCTCGCGGCGGTAGCAGCTCGACCAGCCGGCGTAGCGCACGGGAGCGTCGACGTTCATGATCTCGTCCGCGTGGTAGCCGGCGAGCGCGACCTCCGAGGTGCCGACGAGGTAGAGGTTGTCCTCCTCCTGCACGCGGTAGATCTCGGCGTCGTGCGCGACGTCGAAGCCGGTGCCCTGCATCGTCTCCGGGCGCACGAGCGTCGGCGTGATCATCGGGGTGAAACCGTTCGCGATGGCCTGGTCGAGCGCCATCTGCAGCAGCGCGAGCTCGAGACGCGCGCCGACGCCCTTGAGGAAGTAGAAACGCGAACCCGACACCTTCGTGCCGCGCTCCATGTCGATGGCGCCGATGAGCTCACCGATCTCGAGGTGGTCCTTCGGCTCGAAGTCGAACGTCGGGGCCTCACCGACCGTCTTGACGGTGACGAAGTCGTCCTCGCCACCCGCCGGCACGCCGTCGAGGACGACGTTGGGGACGGTGCGCAGCAGCGCGTCGAACTCCTTGCCCGCCTCGTCGGCGGTGGCCTCGAGCTCCTTGACGCGGGCGCTCAGCGTCGCAGCGTTCTCACGCGCGGCGTCGGCCTCGGCCTGCAGACGCGCGACCTCCGCGTCGTCACCGCTCTTCTTGGCCTTGTTGAGCGCACCCATCGCGGCGCCGACGCTCTTCGACACCTGCTTCTGCTCGGCGCGCACCTTCTCGAACTCGCCGAGGGAGCTGCGGCGCGTCGCGTCGAGCTCGAGAATGCGGTCGACGACGCTCTCGTCAGCGCCACGAGCACGCTGGCTCGCGCGGACGGCGTCAGGGTTGTCACGAAGCAGTCGAATGTCGATCACCCCTCAAGGCTATCGCCCGCGCGAATGTGCGTCATTCCGGTTACAGTGCAAGGCGTGTCGAACACGCCCTCCCGCCCGCGCGCCGCGATCGTCGTCAACCCCACGAAGGTTCGCGACCTGGGCGCCCTGCGCCGCGAATGCGTCGACGTCTCGCGCGACGCCGGATGGGCCGAACCGTTGTGGTTGCAGACCCGCATCGACGATCCCGGCACCGGCCAGACGCAGCAGGCGCTGCGCGAGGGCTGCGACATCGTCTTCGCCGTCGGCGGTGACGGGACGGTGCGTCACGTCGGCGCGGCACTGAGCGGCACGAGCGTGCCGCTGGGGTTGATGCCGCAGGGCACCGGCAACCTGCTTGCGCGCAACCTCGGCATCTCCGTCGACGGCTCGGCGGCGCTCAACTTCGCACGGTCTCTGCAGGGGGACGACACCGTCATCGACGTCGGGCGGGTGCACGCGACGTTCGGCGACGGCTCGGCGACGAACGACACCTTCCTCATCATGGCGGGCTTCGGACTCGACGGCGACATCATGAACGCCACGAGCGAGACCCTCAAGAAACGCATCGGGTGGATGGCCTACCCCGTCGCCGGTGCGCGCTACGTGACGCAGCGCCCCGAGCGCATGCTCGCCTCCTTCGACGACGGCGCGCCGCACACGAAGAAGACGACGACGCTGCTCGTCGGCAACTTCGGCCTGCTGACGGCGGGCGTGCAGCTCATGCCGGGCGCCAGCGGCACCGACGGGCGCTTCGACACCGTCTGGCTGTCCGCCGACGGACCGCTGCAGTGGACGGCCCTGTCCGCGCAGATCTTCGCCCGCTCGCGACGCACGACGGGTCGACTCGAACGCACCTCCTGCGCGCGCGTGTCCGCGAAGGCCATGGGGCGCCCGCGCGCGCTCGAACTCGACGGCGACGTCATCGGCGACGTCCGCGAGATGGAGATGTGGGTCGACCCCAAGGCCCTGCGCGTGCGTGTCGCCAACCCGCGCCACTCACGCATGTCCGACGTCCGCCGTCACCTGCCGGGCTCGCTGGGCCAGAAGTTTCGCCGCTGACCCCTCTGCGATTCCCGTCCACATCTGCGAATTTCGTCCACACTCGCGATCCGTGTCCCCCTCTGCGAATCTCGTCCACATTCGCAACCTTGCCTGACCGGGTGTCTCGGACGCACTCACGGTCTGTGACGGTGACGCCTCGCATGACGAGAGGGGCTGACGCTTGATGCGTCAGCCCCTCTCATCCTGTTCAGACCCGCGGTCCCGAACCGTGACCCGTCAGCAGCACCGTGCGCCGGGGTTGCGGTCCTGGGCGTCGGTGCGTTCACGCCAATAGTCGCGCTTCGACATCGGCGCTTCGCCGGGGTGGGCGACGGCGTGGTGACGCAGGTAGCGCTCGTAGTGGTTGTCGCCCATCATCGAGGCGACGTACCACTTCACCGTGCCGACGACGCCGCGCGGTTCAGGCATGGACGCGCTCCCCCGCGTGCACGCCCTCGGGGTCGAGGCCCGCCTCACGCCACTGCGCGAGCACCTTCTCCTCGTCGGGCGTGACGCGCATGCCGCTCGGCGCGAAGATCTGCGACGGCGCCGCGTCGTCGCGCACCTCGGGGTCGACGTGGCCGGTGCGCAGCGCCTTGAGCGCCGCGAACACACCCGCGATGACGACGACGATGACGAGCACCGCGAAGAGAACCGAAAGCGTCTCCTGGATGAGCGTGTTGCGGATGACCGCGTCGATCTCCTCGGGCGTCTTGGCCGTCTTGAACTTCGTCAGCCCCTTGTTCTTGGCGTCGGCGAACGCGTTGTGCTGCGCCCAGTAGCCGATCTTCGCGTCGCTCGAGAAGATCTTCTGGTAGCTCGCGACCATCGTCACGAGCAGGTCCCACACGAGCGGGATGCCCGGGATCCACGCCCACTTCGCCTTGCCGTTGCGGATGACGACGACCGTCACGACCGTCAGCGCGACGGCGGCGAGCAGCTGGTTGGCGATGCCGAACAGCGGGAACAGCGTGTTGATGCCACCCAGCGGGTCGGTGACGCCCATGAGCAGGATCGAACCCCACCCGGCGACGACGACGAGCGTCGAGATCCACGCCCCGACGCGCCAGGACGTGTCACGGAAGCGGTGCAGCCCGGGCACGTTGCCGAGCGTCTCCGACAGCATGAAACGCGCGACGCGCGTGCCGGCGTCGACCGTCGTCAGGATGAACAGCGCCTCGAACATGATCGCGAAGTGGTACCAGAACTGCTTCATCGAATCGCCTGGGATGACGCGGCTGAACACGTCCGACATGCCGAACGCGAACGTCGGGGCGCCACCGGTGCGCGACACGACCGAAGCCTCGCCGACGTCCTTCGCGGCCTGGGTGATCTCGGGCGCGGTGATCGGATTACCGCCCAAGCCTATCGAGTTCACCCACGTCGCGGCCTTCTCGGCCGTCCCACCCGTCACGCCGGCGGGGGCGTTGATGACGAAGTACAGGTGCTGGTCGATGATGGCCGCCGCGATGAGCGCCATGATGGCGACGAACGACTCGACGAGCATCGAGCCGTACCCGATGAGTCGCGCCTGGCTCTCCTTCTGGATGAGCTTCGGCGTCGTGCCCGACGAGATGAGCGCGTGGAAGCCGGACAACGCGCCGCACGCAATCGTGATGAACAGGAACGGGAACAGCGAACCCGCGAAGACGGGACCGTTGCCGTGCTTGCCGAACGACGTGATCGCGGGGATGTCGATCGCCGGACGCGCGATGATGATGCCGAGCGCGAGCAGGACGATCGTGCCGACCTTCATGAACGTCGACAGATAGTCACGCGGCGCGAGCAGCAGCCAGACCGGCAGGACGGCCGCGGCGAACCCGTAGACGATGAGGCACCAGGCGAGCGCCGTCGGAGACAGCGTGAACATGTCCTTGCCCCAGGCCGTCTCGGCGACCCAGCCGCCGGAGACGATCGCGAGCAGCAGGAGCGCGACCCCGATGAGCGACACCTCGGTGACCGACCCCGGACGCAGGAAGCGCAGGTAGCAGCCCATGAACAGGGCGATCGGGATCGTCATCGCGATCGAGAACACACCCCACGGCGACTCGGCGAGCGCGTTGACGACGACGAGGCCGAGCACCGCGATGAGGATGACCATGATCGTCATGACGGCGAGCATCGCCGCCCAACCACCGACGGGGCCGAGCGTGTCGCGCGCCATCTGGCCGATGCTGCGGCCGCCACGGCGCGTCGAGATGGCGAGCACCATGTAGTCCTGCACGGCGCCCGCGAAGATGACGCCGAAGATGATCCACATCGTGCCCGGCAGGTAACCCATCTGCGCGGCGAGCACGGGGCCGACGAGGGGGCCGGCGCCGGCGATGGCGGCGAAGTGGTGGCCGAACAGGACGCGACGGTCCGTCGGCATGTAGTCCTGGCCGTTCTCGAACTGCTCCGCCGGCGTCGCGATGTCGTCGCGCGGCTGCACGACCTTGTACGCGATGAGACGGCTGTAGAGCATGTAGCCGATGACGTAGCTGCCGACGGCCGCGAACACGAACCAGATGGCGTTGACGTGCTCACCGCGGACGAAGGCGACCATCGTCCAGCCGATGGCGGCGACGATCGCCGCGACGGCGATCATGATCTTCTGCCGCCCGGTGATGGTGCGAGGGGGTTCGACCGCGACGGGGGGCAACCCCGGATCGCGGTCGAGGGTGTCGAGACGTGACGCCGCCACGGTGACCTCCTGGTAGTGCTGGTGGCCATGACGGCCGATGTGAGTAAGGCCACAGTAGGGGTCTACCCATGGGTACGGCGTCTCGGCTCGCGGACCGAGCAATCACATCCTGGTCACGACGACGGCTGAGGGTTTGGGGGCCTGAGTTCGGATGGGGACTGACCTCGGCCGGGCCGCCCCGCACCGTGCCCCTTCTGCGATTCCTGTCCCC
>NZ_DCNR01000061.1:0-1904 GCF_002322065.1 Dermacoccus sp. UBA1591
AGGCCTGACGACGATCAAGCAACCACAGGGGTTGTGGAGGTTCGTGCTTCATGGAGCACGAACCTCCACAACCCCTGCGTCGATGAGTGCGGCTTCGATCTGGTCGAGGAACGCATCAGGGTCGCTGCGCAGGCCGATGTCGGGAACGCGCAGGACGCGATCGCCGTGGAGGGCGACGGCGTTCTGCCGCAGTGCGTCGGTGATCGGGTTGGCGCCGCCCTGGTGGTGTGCGCCGTCGATCTCGGCGACGCGGCCGTCGGCGTTCCAGCGTGCATCGAGGTACCAGCCCCCGTCGGGGCCCTGGCGCACGACCTGACGATCCGGCAGTGGAGACCGGCGTCGACGCGGGTGCGCGACGAAGGCGAGTTCGTCGATGGATTGCGACCCACCGCCGATGTCGCGGATGAACCCGGCGATGGCACGTCGTCGCCGCAGCGTGGGGTGCATCTGCGACGCCGTAGAGAGCCACTCAGGTGTGGTGAGGCGCTGTTGCACCGTCATCGCGAGCAGCGCCCCGGCCGCGTGATCCGTGGCGGCGAAAGAGGCGGCACGAATGGCTGCGACGTCCTCGCGCGCTCGCGGAACGGGAGGGGCGTGCAGCGGCGGCACGTGGCGAACACGATGCTCACTCACGCCGTCGCCAGGCCGAACCGCGCCTTTCGCGGGCCCGCAGCATCCCGGCGCACGAGCGTACGCACGTAGTGACGCTCGACGCCTCGCTCGCGCAACTGAACGCGGCCGACGACGCCGCACGAGGCCACGGCCAGGTCAGCCGCCACCTGCGTTGCACTCACTCGCTCCACAGTCATGGATCCAGCCTGACGCGCGCGCCGCGCCCGGCGCCATCGACGCCGGCCCACCCTGGGGCCTCCCCCACCTCACGATGACGCCCACGATCGTCACCGCCGGGAATGACAGCCGCAGACGCCGACAAGGGTTGAGGAGGTTCGCGCCCCCCCTGGAGCGCGAACCTCCTCAACCCTTGCGTCGATGACTGATGCAGCGGTCAGACGATGAGACCGGGCGTCTGCTTCGACGCCTTCTCGAAACGCGCCTGCACGTCAGCCCAGTTGACGATGTTCCACCACTGCTTGACGAACGTCGCCTTGTCGTTCTTGTACTGCAGGTAGTAGGAGTGCTCCCACATGTCGAGCATGAGCAGCGGAACCATGCAGATCGGCACGTTGCCCTGGTGGTCGAAGTGCTGAACGATGTACAGCTTCTGCGCGACCATGTCCCACGTCAGCACCGACCAGCCGGAACCCTGCACACCGAGGGCGTTGGCCTCGAACTGCGCGCGGAACTTGTCGAACGACCCGAAGTCGGCGTCGATACGAGCCGCGAGATCACCAACGGGCTTGTCACCACCGTCAGGCGACATGTTCGTCCAGAACACCGAGTGATTGACGTGGCCACCGAGGTGGAACGCCAGGTTCTTCTCCAGCGTGCCGAGGAACGTGAACTCCTCCTTGTCACGCATCTCCGACAGCTGGTCGACGGCCGTGTTGATGCCCTTGACGTACGTCGCGTGGTGCTTGTCGTGGTGCAACTCCATGATCTCGCCCGAGATGTAGGGCTCGAGAGCTGCGTAGTCGTAGGGAAGTTCCGGGAGCGAGTAGTCAGCCATGACCCCACGCTATCTACCTGCGACGAAGTCGCAACTAAGGCATACCTCGTCAGATGCGATACAGTCGCACCTGGGACGGGAAGCGCGAGAGGCCACGAGCACCAACTCGTGGCCTCTCGTCATGCGTGACGCGATGGGCTGGGCGCCCGATCGGTCGTCAGCACGCGTCAGATCGCCAGCGCACGATCTTTTGACGCGCTTCCTCAACGCTCGTTAAAACCTTCGCAAGCTCAGGCCCCACCGAGCCAGATCGCCAGCGCACGATTTTTTTGACGCG
>NZ_DCNR01000061.1:2095-4974 GCF_002322065.1 Dermacoccus sp. UBA1591
CTTCGCAAGCTCAGGCCCCAACGAGCCAGATCGCCAGCGCACGATTTTTTTGACGCGCTTCCTCAACGCTCGCTGGAACCTTCGCAAGCTCAGGCCTCACCGAGCCAGATCGCCATCGCACGATTTTTTTGACGCGCTTCCTCAACGCTCGCTGGAACCTTCGCAAGCTCAGGCCCCACCGAGCTAGATCGTCAGCGCGTAGTACGTCAAGATGATCGACGCGCCGGCACGCTTGATGCACGTCAACGACTCGCGGATCATGCGCTCACGATCGATCCAACCGTTCGCTGCAGCCGCCTCGATCATCGCCATCTCACCCGACACCTGATACGCCGCGACCGGCACCGTCGCGGCAGCCGCGACGTCCGACAACACGTCCAGGTAGGGCAGCGCGGGCTTCACCATGAGGATGTCGGCACCCTGCTCCTCGTCGAGCATCGCCTCACGCAACGACTCGGTGCGGTTGCGCGGATCCTGCTGATACGTCGCGCGATCACCCTGCAACGAACTCTGCACGGCCTCACGGAACGGGCCGTACGCCGCCGACGCGTACTTCGCCGAGTACGCCATGACGGCGACGTCGTCGTGCCCCGACAGATCGAGCGCCGCACGGATGACACCGATCTGGCCGTCCATCATGCCGCTCGGCGCGAGCACATGCGCACCGGCCTGCGCCTGCGCCACCGCCATCTGCGCGTACACGTCGAGCGTCGCGTCGTTGTCGACCCGGCCCGCATCGTCGAGAACCCCGCAGTGACCATGGTCGGTGAACTCGTCGAGGCACAGATCACCCATGACGAGCAGGTCGTCACCCACGGCGTCACGCACGGCACGCAGCCCGACGTTGAGGATGCCGTCAGGATCGAGCGCACCCGAACCCACGGCGTCCTTCGACTCCGGCACGCCGAACAGCATGACGCCTGCGATGCCGGCGTCACGCGCGCGCTTCGCCTCCGCGACGAGCGAGTCGAGCGTGTGCTGCACGACGCCCGGCATCGACGCGATCGGCGTGTTCTCCGAAGCGTTCTCGCGCACGAACACCGGCAGGATGAGGTCGGACGGCGAGACGACCGTCTCGGCGACCATGTCGCGCATCACCGGCGACGTGCGCAGCCGCCGCGGACGGTGCGTCAGATCGTAGCTACCCATCAGGCCTTCACCTTTCGTCGGGCCGCCCCGCGTCGATCGCTCGGGCGGCGTACCTTCTCCCCAGACTCCGCGGCCTCGTGGGCCAGCGACCGGCCGTAGCCGGCGAGAGCGTCGACGAGGGACGCCGCCGACGCCTCGGGCGCGACGACGTCGACGCGCAGCCCGTGCTCCTCGGCGGTCTTCGCCGTCGCCGGGCCGATGCACGCGACGACGGTCGACGTGTGCGGCTTGCCAGCGATGCCGACGAGGTTGCGTACCGTCGAACTCGACGTGAAGCACACGGCGTCGAACTTGCCCGACTTGATCGCCTCACGCACCTCCGGCGCGGGCGGGGCCGCGCGCACCGTGCGGTACGCGGTGACGTCGTCGACCTCCCAGCCCATCTCCTCGAGGCCCGCGACGAGCGTGTCCGTCGCGATGTCGGCGCGCGGCAGGAAGACGCGGTTGATCGGGTCGAGATCCTCGTCGTAGTCGGCCCACACCTCGAGCAGACCCTGTGCCGACTGCTCACCCGACGGCGTCAGGTCGGCCTCGAGGCCCCACTCGCGCAGCGCGTTCGCCGTCACCCCGCCGACGGCCGCGATCTTGACGCCCGCGAACGCGCGCACGTCGAGCCCGAACTCGGCGAACTTCTCGCGCACGGCGCGCACGGCGTTGACGGACGTGAATCCGACCCACTCGTAGCGCCCCGTGACGAGGCCCTTGACGGCCTTCTCCATCTGCTGCGGCGTGCGCGGCGGTTCGACGCTGATCGTCGGCACGACGGTGCTCGTTGCGCCGTGCGTCGCGAGACGCTCGATCATCGAACCCGACTGCTCCTTCGTGCGCGGTACGAGCACGTTCCAACCGAACAGCGGCTTGTTCTCCCACCACGACAGCAGGTCGCGGTGCGCGACCGTCGAGCCGACGATCGCCATGACGGGCCCGTCGAACGAGGATCGCTTGAGCACGGCGGGCACCTCGTCCAGCGTCGTCGTCACCGTCGACTGCGTGATCGTCGTGCCGTTCTCCGTCAGTGCGACGGGCGTGTTGCCCCGTCGGCCGGCCTCACGCAGTTCGCACAGCGACGTCTTGAGCGCGTCGGCCTGGCCGAGCACGACGACGGTGATGCACGCGTCGATCGAACGCGCCCAGTCGATCTTCGGGTCGCCTGCGGTGACGACGTGGACGGTGCGCGCCTTCGCGTCCGTCAGCGGCACGCCCGCGTACGCGGGCACCGCGGAGACGGCCGAGACGCCCGGGACGATCTCGAAGTCGATGCCCGCCTTGGAGCACGCGAGCGCTTCTTCGGCGAGGCCGTGGAACGTCGACGGGTCGCCGTCCATGAGGCGCACGACGAGCGGCTGCTCGCCACCTCGACCCGAGCTGTCGGCGTCATCATGCTGCGCTGCAACGGATTTCGCAGTCTTGACGACGAGCTTCGCGCGGCTCGCGGTGGTGAGCTGCGCGCCCGCGTCGCCGTAGCCGGCGTCGACGAGTTCGACCTCGTCGCGCACGAACGGCGCGACGAAGCGCTCACCGCAGATCTGGTCGAAGATCACCGCGTCCGCGTTCTCGATGAGGCGCGCGGCGCGCATCGTCAACAGGCCCGGGTCGCCCGGGCCCGCGCCGACGAAGGCCACCCTCGCGTGGTGCTGGTCGGTGCTCATGCGCCTGCCTCCTTCGTGCTCGTCGTGGGATTCGGTGCCTCGCGCGGCGGGATGACGGCGCCCGCGCCGTCGTCGAGCAGC
>NZ_DCNR01000082.1:0-2730 GCF_002322065.1 Dermacoccus sp. UBA1591
AGAAAAAATTTGTTACCCTGGCCGAGAAAAAAACGGTGACAAACAACAACCCCAAAAGGGTCATCGTAGTTCTGTACAATCATTAATCACTCAGCCAAAACACGCGACACTCCATGAGTGCCACTAAAATGTTTGGCGATGATCACATCGGCACGCTGTTGAGTTCTCAAAACACCATCGCACACCACACGAGGCGGCGAACTTTCGCTCGCCACCCGCTCGGGGCAACTCGTCAACCTTACCACCCTCGCTCCCCGACTTCAACTCGGCGCTTGCTCTTGGCGGAGCCGGCGCGCTTGTCGAAACTGCGGTGAGGTTCGAGCTCGTGAGGCAAACTGCCCGGAAACACTGGGGTTTCTGTGCTGTCTGCCCCTCGGCGACTCGGAAAACATTACACGTCCTCCAGGTGGACGCCAAATCACCGTCAGGTGACCTGCGCCACCCCCTTGGACACATCAGGGCCGCCCCCCGTCAGTCGATCCTGACGATGGGGCGGCCCTGGCGTGTGCGCGCTCAGCGATCTTGGACGGTGGGATCCGCGACGATGCGACGGTGGTCGGGCTCGAAGCCGTGGCGAACCCCCCACAGCACGGCCTGGCTGCGGCTCGTCACGCCGATCTTGCGATAGCCGGTGCGGATGTAGCTCTTCACCGAGTTGATCGACAGGTGCGTCTGCGCGGCGATGTCGTTGTTCGACAGACCCTGGGTGATGAGTGCGAGCACCTCGGCTTCACGCGGCGTGAGCCCCTCCTCGCGCCCCGGCCATTCGCCGGCGATGGGGCCGGAGCCCACCTCGGCCGAGACGATGACCTCGCCGGCGTGCACTCGCTCCAGCGCCGAGACGAGTTCGCCCGCGGGCAGCGTCTTGGAGAGGTAACCCCGAACGCCGGCATCGAGACTGCGGCGCACCAGGTCGGGCTGGAAGTTCCACGTGTACACGACGACCTTGTCGACCCGGGGCTCCTTGAGCAGGTGCGCCAGCGCCTCAGGCTCGCCCTGCGCCTGCCCGAACGTGTCATAGAGCGCGATGTCGACGGGATGCTCGACCGTCGACATCGGGCCCTCGATGTCGAGTTCGGCCACCTCGACCCGGTCGCGGTAGCGCTCGAGCATCTTGGCCAGACCGTTGACGACGACCTCGTAGTCGTCGATCACGGCCAGTCGGATGGGGGAGGCGGAAGTCATCACCCCATGAGGGTACGGGGCACACCCGCGCGTTGCCCCACCCCTAGAGGTGAAACACGTCGAAGAATGATGATTTCCAATGCGTTTCACCCCTGTCGAGGCCGGCTGACCGCCTCAATCGAGCGGCTGCGTCAGGTCGTAGAAGACCGTCGATCCGATCGTCACCTGACGGTAGGTGGCCTCCGCCCACGCCAGGATGCGGCTCGCATCGCTCGTCTGGGCCGAGCTCGTCCCACCGCCCGTCGATGTTCCACCACTGGCCAGCAGGTAGTGAATCTTGCCTGCCTTCACCTCGGCCTGGAACTGGGCGAGCGTCGGGCTCGGGTCGGTGCCGTTGAAGCCGCCGATCGCCATGACCGGCTCGCCCGTTCCGAGCTGCAGTCCGGCCGCGCTCTGCGAACCCACCGCCGCGGCCACCCAGGTGTAACGCTGCGCGTCGGCCCGCAGGGCGGAGATGACGGCGGCGCTCGGCGTCGTGGCATCGAGCAACCCGCCCATGCCGCCGCCACCGACTCCCTGCCCACCTGCACCGGTGGGCACGGTGCCACGCGTCGTCGAGGAAGCGGCCGGCGGCGCGCCTACTGTCGAACCCCCCAGGGCGCGAGCACCGGGGCCACGGCCGCCCGCACCCGGCATCCCACCCATGCCGCCCGACGCCGGCCCAGCGGTGACGATCGAGCCGGTGTGCCCGGAGGTCAGCGTCGTGAGCGAGTACGCGGTCGGCCCCGCGAGGCCCGCGACCACGGCGCCCGCGACGATCACGGGCAGGGCCCGCGCGTGCAGCCGTCGCCCGATGACGAGAAGTGCCGCGCACGTCAGTCCGATCGTCAGCACGCCGACGCGCAGCACGTCGCTGTAGGCGCTCGTGCGGGAGAACAGGACGAACCCCCAGATCGACGACGCGGCGGCCGCGGCCGCCATCGTCAGGGTGCCGACCGGTTCGCGGCGACGCTCCCAGGCCTGCGCACCACCCATGCCGACGAGTGCCGCGACTGCCGGCGCCAACGCCACCGTGTAGTAGGCGTGGAAGATGCCAGCCATGAACGAAAACGTCAGCATCGTCACCAGAAGCCAGCCGCCCCACACGGCGTAGGCGGCCCGACGGACGTCGGTGCGCGGCGCACGCGCGCGCATCACGACACCCATGACGCCGAGGATGATCGCGGCCGGGATGAGCCAACTGATCTGGCCGCCGATCTCGGCGTCGAACAGGCGCGTCAGCCCCGTCGAACCCCACTGCCCGCCGGCAGCGCCCCCGCCGCCGCCGACCGAGCCCGTCTCCTCACCGCTGAGTCGGCCGAAGCCGTTGTACCCGAACGTCAGGTCGAGGAAGGAGTTGCTCTGGCTGCCGCCGACGTAGGGACGCATGCTCGCCGGGGTCAGTTCGACGACCGCGACCCACCACCCGGCGGATGCCACGAGAGCGACGAGGGCCACGAGGCTGCCGACGAGGCGTCGACGCAGTGGCGCCGCAGCGAGCAGCAGGAACGCCGCCCCGAAACCGGGGATGACGAGGAAAACCTGCAGCGTCTTCGTCAGGAACCC
>NZ_DCNR01000082.1:2984-9612 GCF_002322065.1 Dermacoccus sp. UBA1591
ACGAGGATCGAGAAGCTGCTCAGGCCGAACAGCCGCACCGACAGCGCCATGACCCACAGCGACGCAGGTGGTTTGTCGACGGTGATCGAGTTCGCCGCGTCGGAACTGCCGAAGAAGAACGCCTCCCAGTTCTGGGAGCCCGCCTGTGCCGCAGCGGAGTAGAAGGCGTTCGCCCAGCCACTGGCGGTGAGGTTCCACAGGTAGAGCGCTGCAGTCGCCGCGAGCAGGGCCAACAGCGCCGGGCGGGCCCAGTTCGGGTCGTCGTGCGGACCGGTGACGAGGCGCGTCAGCGAGGTGCGGGAGGTGTTCGAGGCCGTGGTGCGGATGCCGAGAGCGCCGGGGGTATCGCCGGCATCGGGGCTTGTCGCGCCACGGAGCGTCATGTCGGTTGCCCGGCGGGAGCGATGACGCGGTGCGCGCCGCGCGAGGCGTGAGCCGGCGGCTGAGATCGAGGAGTTCATGGCCCCGAGCGTCACGACCTCGGCTTTGGCCCGGCTGTGCGACGACCAGCCCGGGGCCGTGCAGTGACCGGCCGACAGGCGCCTTCATGAACCGACGACACGCCGGGCACAGCTTCTCCACAGTGCCGGCGCGCAACGTCGACGGCGGATGACGGGCGAGCGCCCGCGACGTCGCGCCCCGAGGCGCCAGGCACGAAGGAGACACGATGGACCACGACGACCCCCGACCCGACGCACACAGCATGAACGACGACGACCCGACACTGCACGACATCCCGCCCGTCCGCCGCACTGCTCTGCCCCACACGGGCACCGATGGCGACGCCGGCACGGACTACCGCGGGGGGCCGGAGCAGGAGGCGCCGTTTGCCTCGGGTGCTTCGGCCGGCAACGACACGGCAGGCGCTTCGGCGCCGGCACCCGAGCGATGGTCGGCGAAGAAGTCGGCGCTCGTGTCGGCGCTGGCCATGGGCACGGCGTCGCTCGTGTCGATCGGCGCGGCCGCGGCGATGCCGGCCGGAACGTCGGGGGGCGGCATGGGCGGCGGAATGGGCGGGCCCGGTGGCACGTCGCAGAATCAGCAGGGCACGACTGGTGAGATGGGCCCGGGCATGCAGATGCCCGGCTCGGGCACCTCGGGCTCCGGTACGAACGGAACGTCGGGCGGCACCACCAGTTCTGCGGGTGCATCTGGATCTGGCACGTCCGGATCTGGCACGTCCGGATCCGGTGCGTCCGGATCCGGCACCGCAGGCCAGGGCAGCGGGACGAGCGGGGGCGCCCAGGGCCAGGCGCCCGGCGGCTCGGCGGGCAATGCGAACCAGCAACCGCCGAGCGGCGGGCAGATGCCGGGCGCCGCACCCGGAGGCACGGGCGGAAACGCCGGAACGTCAGGAAGTTGACGCCGGACACCACCAACTGGCGGCCTCAGACTGGCGATACGGGTGCCCGCGCCGGCCTCCCCTCAGGCAGCGCGGCGTTTCACCCACTGCCCGAGCTGGGTGAGCACCGCGGGCTGCGGATCCTTGCCCGCCGCCACACGTTTGGCAGCGCCGGCCATGGCCGCGTCATAGACGGGCCGGAGGAGACGCTTGGCGCCGTAGGCGACCCGGCCGTCCGGGTCGGTGAGGATGATGTGTCGGCGCGCGCCGATCCCGGCGAACGCGGTGCGGGCGACATCGGCCGCCGAACGATGCGAGCCGTTGATGAGCTCGACGGCGTTGGCCTCCATCTCGGTGTCGGATCCGGCCAACGACTGCGCGAGGTTCGTACGGAAGAACGACGGGCAGATGACGCTGACGTCGATGCCGAACGGCGCCAGTTCGTTCTGCAGCGTCTCGCTGACGGCGACGACAGCGGCCTTCGTCGCGTTGTATGTCGCCATCGCCGGCGCGTGGACGAGCCCGGCGAGCGAGGCGGTGTTGACGATGTGGCCGCTGCGCTGCGCCTTCATCATCGGGGTGAACGTGCGGCACCCCCGCACGACGCCCATGAGGTTGATCGACAGCGCGCGCTCCCAGTCGGCGATCGCCGTCGTGTCGATGCGCCCGCCGACGGCGATGCCCGCGTTGTTGACGAGGATGTCGAGGCGCCCCCAGTGCTGCTCCACCCAGGCGAGGGCATCGGCCCAAGCGGCATCGTCGCGCACGTCGAGCGTCAGGTAGTCGACGCCGTCCGGCACGCTCGCCGGGCGCTCGGCGTGGAGGTCCGCGACGACGACGCGGGCGGCGTCGGCCACGAAGAGCTTGACGAGTTCGAGGCCGAGACCTGACGCGCCACCCGTGACGAGGACGCACTGACCGGCGTGGCTGGGGGCTGTTCGGCGGCTGAGCTTCATGGGTTTCACGGTAGGTCAGCCACCGGCCGGTTCGCGGCGCTTTCGTCGCTTCGGATGCGGGATGCGTCAGCGGCGCACGGCGTCGATCTCGAGACGTACGTAGTCGAGCACCGGCTCGGCCATGGCCTCGCGCACCGCCCGGGTGAACTCGCAGCCCTCCTGCTCGCTCATGCGCTCGAGGTAGGAACCGAGGCAGACGGTCGCGAGGTAGCGCTCCATGACGTCGGGGTCGTCGAGGCGGATCGGGCTCGGGCGCAGTGCGACGCGCTCGACGTCGAAACCGTTGCGCTCCAGACGTTCTCGCGTCTCCTCGGGCGAGGCGAAGGCCTTCGGGGCGAAGCCCTCGGCGTTGACGGCCGCGATCGCGCGCTCGACGTTCTCGATGTTGCCCTCGCCGCCGGAGTCGCTCGTCAGCCGGCCACCCGGGCGCAGCACCGCGGCGAGGTGGGCGAACAGCGTCTCGTGATCGCTGATCCAGTGAAAGCACGCGACGCTCATGACGGCGTCGAACGGGCCTGGCCGCGCGCCGAGCTCCGCGACGTCAAGTGGTTCGGTGAGGTCACGGACCGCGAATGCGGCCCCAGACCCGACCCGCTCGCGGGCCTGCGCGATCATCTGCGACGAGCCGTCGACGCCGACGAGGTCGACACCCGGATGGCGCGACAGCAACTCGGCCGCGTCGCGGCCGGTGCCGCATCCGGCGTCGAGCACCCGTTCGTCACCGCGCAGCGTCATGCGCTCGATGGTGCGTCTGCCCCAGCCGACGTGCGGCAGCGGCAACTCGTCGTAGCTCTTCGCATCCCATTCGCGGGTCATGGCTGGCGCGCTCCTCACGGTGTCCGGCCGGCCGGGAAACCAGCTCTCTTGACATCAAGATACTTTACATCGAGATGAATATTGGGGCTCCGCCCGTGCGGCCCACCCAAGCCGTGCGATCCGTGACGCCCTCGCGCCCTACCCCTCGAGCAGGCCGGCGATGTCGTCGGAGGTGAGACGACCGCCGCCGGCACCGGCGTCGACGACGTCGTCGAAGAGCTTGCGCTTCTTCTCCTGCAACTCCATGACCTTCTCCTCGATCGTGCCCGCGCTGACGTAGCGGTAGACCATGACGTGCTTGGTCTGCCCGATGCGATGTGCGCGGTCGATGGCCTGATCCTCGGCCGCCGGGTTCCACCACGGGTCGAGGACGATGACGTAGTCGGCCTCCGTCAGCGTCAGCCCAGTGCCGCCTGCCTTGAGGGAGATGAAGAACGCGTCGGCCTCGCCGCTCTTGAACTCGTCGACGACCTGCTGACGGTTGCGCGTCGAGCCGTCGAGGTACGTTGTCGAGACGCCGGCGTCGGCTGCGGCCTCGCGCACGATCGCCAGGAAGTCGGTGAACTGACTGAACACGAGGGCGCGATGCCCTTCCGCTGCTATCGCGGCGAGTTGCTGCACGACCGTCTCGACCTTGCGGCTCACCGAACGCCCGGCGAACTCGTCGTCGACGAGGGCCGGGTCGAGTGCGAGACGACGCAAGCGGGTGAGCGCGGCAAGGATCTCGACACGGTTGGCGTCCGGATCCTTGAGCAGGCCCATGAGGCGCTGCTGCTCGCGCCGCAGGTGCCGCTTGTAGACGCGCTCGTGCTGCGGCGACATCGCGACGTCGACGCGCTGCACCTGCTTCTCGGGCAGATCGGGCGCGACGTCGCCCTTGCGTCGACGCAGCATGAGCGGGCCGATGCGCCGTTGCAGGCCCTTGAGCGCGTCTGTGGCGACGTGCCCCTCCCCCTGCTCGATCGGCTTCCGGTAGCGACGGATGAAATCCTCCGGGCGTGGGAACAGCCCCGGCGCGACGAGGTTGAACAGCGACCACACGTCCATGACGGAGTTCTCCAGCGGTGTGCCGGAGATCGCGAGCCCGAACGGCGCGCCGATCTTCTTGACGGCCTGGAAGGTCTGCGACGTGTGGTTCTTCACCATCTGCGCCTCGTCGAGGATCAGCGCGCGCCACCCGCAGGCATGGAACGCGTCGGCGTCGAGCCGTGCGATGGCGTAACTCGTCACGACGACGTGCGGAGCGTCCCGCTGGATCTCCTCGGCCACCTCGGTGCCGCGCTTCTTCGACGTCTCGGCGAGCACCCGAACCTTCAGCTCGGGCGCGAACTGCTCGGCCTCGCGCGCCCACACGCCCAGCACCGACGTCGGTGCGACGACGAGTGCGGGCGTCGTGTCGAGTTCGCCTGCGACGCGGGCGCGTTCGAGCATCGCGAGGGTCTGGATCGTCTTGCCGAGCCCCATGTCGTCGGCGAGCACGCCGCCGAGCCCCGCGTCCCACAGGTTGGCGAGCCAGGCGTATCCCTCGAGTTGGTAGGGGCGCAGGGTCGCCCGGAACGACGGGGGCAGCTCGACGCTCTCCGGTTTCCACCCCGACCTCGTCAGCCCCTCGACGGCCGCCTGCCACTGGGAGCGCTGCGCCTCGACGATGCCGAGCCCGACGAGCTGATCCCACAACCCGATGTCGTAACGGCTGATCTGCAGGCCGTCGCTCTTCTTGTCGGTGAGTTGCTGCGCCTCCTCGAGCACCTTGGCGATGTCGAGCAGCTGCGGTGAATCGAGACGGAAGTATGTGCCCGACGGCAGCATCATGACGTCGCGCCCCTTGCTCATCGCCTCGATGAGGTTGGGGTACGGCACCTCCTGGCCGTCGACGCTGATCGTGATCTGCAGGTCGAGCCAGTCGGTCGCGAGGCCGGCCTCATTGACGCCGACCTGAACGATCGGATCGTCCTCGGCCTCCTCGTAGGCGGGCAACTCGCCCTTCATGACGACGTCGACGCCGTCGATCGCCCGCAGCTCGGGGATGGCGTCGGCAAGACGCACGGCCTCCAGACCGGTCAGTTCGGCGGTCTGCTTGACCCATAGGTCAAAGGCCGGCACGGCGCGCGTCAGCCGCAGACGGCTCAACGGCAGCGCCGCGCGCGCGATGACGGCGGCCTCGCTGGAGAACTGGCGCCCGCGCCCCATCGGCGGCGAGGGGACACGACGTTCGCCGTACGTGAAGAACGTCTCGACCTTCGCCTTGCCGACGGTGACCGGCTCTACGACGAGCAAGAGGCGCGGTTCGACGGCGTCCGTCAGCGTCTGCGACGCATCGCTGACGCTCGTGTGCCGGCGGATCTGCGGCAGGAACTCGGCCTCGAACTCGGGCACGTCGGCTTCGGGCACCTCGATGACGTCGCCGAGCAGGAGCGGTTGGAGCAGGGCGTGTGGCGGTTCGTGGAACGGCACGAGCTTGAGGCTGCCGCGGTCGAGGATGGCGACGCCGTGGGCCGGATCGCCGACGAGCGTCGCCGTGCCGAACTCGGGTTCGAGGTCGACGCCGACGACGTCGGCCGTCAGGACGAGCCCGCCGTCGCGTCGGTGGACGCCGAGGCTCACCTCGGCCGGTTCGGCGAGAGTGACGCCCTCACCCGGCGTCGCGGCGAGCATCAGCGTGACGCCTGCGTCGGTCAGTTCGGCGAGCGCCTGCCAGACGCCGGGGCGCAGTTCGTCGAGGTAGACGGTCTGGCCGTTGCCGATCCGCGGTTTGTGGGGCGTGATGAAGCGGCGCAGCGCCTCGCTCTGGTGCTCCTCGGCCTCGGCGATGCCGGCACTGCTGCGGGCGTCGAGCCATGTCGCGGTGCGCGACCAACGGCCGGTACGCATGAGTTTCGTCGGTTTGAGCTCGAACCGCTGCACGGGTGTCGAATCGGTCAACGACGCCGGCCGGGCCTTCGGCTCGAACTGCAGGCCGAGTTGCGCGCGCCATGCATCACTCGACGGGCTCGCCGACCTCGCCGAGGCGCGCTGCGACTCGTCCGGACCGAGGCTCGCCGTGAGCTTGTCGCGCCACGAACTCGTCGAGGACGCCGCGGCCCCGCCGAAGAGGGGAACGACGTTGGAATCGGCGGCGTTTCGCGTGCCGGACGCGGCCGATGTGCGGCTGACGCTGCCCTCGCGCACCCCCGACGTCAGCGCGCGACGAGCGGCGAGGATCGAGGCGACCGCATGCTTGCACTCGGTCGCGACAGGACACGTGCAGCGCGAGACCCACAACGGCTCACCGTTGCCGGCCTCACCCTTGTACGTGACGAGGCACTGATACGGCGCGAGACCGTTGCCGGTGACCGTGCCCATGAGGACACGCCCGCGATCAGCCGTCGCGAGCGCGATGACCTTGCCCCCGATGGCGTAGTCGAGACCACGCCCGAAGGCGCCGTCACCGACGACGGCAGCCAGGCCGGCGTCCGTGCTCGTCAGCACCCACGTGGCCTCGTCCGGCTCGAACTTCATCACGTCCGCGAGGCTA
>NZ_DCNR01000082.1:9909-26498 GCF_002322065.1 Dermacoccus sp. UBA1591
ACGCTGGGCCCGGACAGCCTCGACGACGACGAACGCGCGCGGGCCCTGGCCGTGCGCTCGGACACCGCGCGCGGCGAGTTCGTCACGCGCCGTGCGCTGCTGCGCAATGAGCTGGCCAACCTCACCGCCATTCGTCACGAGGACATCCGCTACTGGCACGAGCCGTGCACGGCGTGCGGCGAGCCGCACGGGCGTCCACGCGCCGTCGGTCATGACGGGTTCTTCTCGACGAGCTCGACGCCGTGGATCACCGCGCTCGCTTCTGCGGACGTCCCCGTCGGGATCGACGTGGAGGTGCTGGCCGCGGCGTCGACCGTCACCGACATCAGCCGGATGCTGCATCCCGGCGAGCAGGCCGTCATCGACGCAGCGGCGAGCGACGATGACGGACGCCGGGCCTTCACGCAGATCTGGACGCGGAAGGAAGCCCTGCTCAAGGCCACGGGTGAGGGGCTCAATGCGCCCCTCGATCGCGACGACGTCAGCGACCGCGCGCGCATGCCGCCCGGCTGGCGCATCGTCGACATCAGCGACGACCTCGAGGGCTACGACGGCCCGTCGACGTTCGGGGCCTGGGCGATGCGGTCGGATTGAGGGCCGAGGACGCCATCGGAGCCGTCGTCCACGAGACGAATGTGGACGCGAATCGCAGAGGGGACAGGAATCGCGAATGTGGACGAAAATCGCAGATGGGCGCGGGGGCATGCAGGGGCGAGGGGTCAGCCCCAGCCCAGCTCGTGGAGGCGGGCATCGTCAAGGCCGAAGTAGTGGCCGATCTCGTGCAGGAGCGTGACGCGGATCTGTTCGATCACCTGTTCGCGGCTGTGGCTCAGCCGCTGGATGGGGCCGGAGAACAGGAAGATCTGGTCGGGCAGGGCTCCCCAGCCGTAGCCCTCGCCACGATCCGGTAGCGCGATGCCGACGTACAACCCGAGCAGCTCGCCCTCGCCGTGCGCGACGCAGGCCTGGGCGAGCTGCTCGGGTGACGGCTCGTCCTCGACCTGGAAGACGACGTTGTCGAGACGGTCGAGGAAGCGCTGCGGTACGGCGTCGAGTGCCTCGCCGACGGCGTCCTCGAACTGCTCCCGACTGAGGTGCGTCACATCTTCTGCGCGGTCTCGACGACGGTCTTCGCGTACTCGGCAGCCTTGTCCGCCGCAGAAGCACTCACCGTCAGCATCGAGTACGACCCGCTGCCGTTCGGGATGACCATGGAGACGCCGTGCACGGTGACACCCTTCGTCGTCAGCGTGTACTCCATCTGCTCACCGGCGCCGGCCGGCGTCGTGATGCGGCTGTATTCACCGGTGGTGACCTTCATGTCGCTGGAACTGTTGGACCCGTTCGCACCGCTTGCAGCGTTGAGCTGGTTGAGTTCTTTCTCCAGCTGGGCCTTGCCCGCCAGGCTCGGGCGCGTCACCTTGAGGACGTTGATGTTGTCGTTGAACCTCTGCGCCCCCGTGGCGTCGATCGCGAGGACGTCTGCGGCCGACGTCATCTGCGCGACGTACTTCTCGGGCGACATGCCGGACTTCTTCGCCATCGGCTCGAGCTGCTTCTTCACCGCGTCCTGCTTGTGCCGAGCTCACCGTCGACGACGGTCCACGACTTCGGCACCGCGAAGGACAACTTGTTCGCCGTCGCCTTCGCCAGCTGCGTGTCGGCGGGCAGCGCCGCGCTCGACGCGGCGACGGAGCTCGATGCGCTCGACGGCGAACTCGACTCGGACGCAGGGCTCGTCGACACATCGGTCGACGGCGCCGCACTCGACGAACCGCTCGCATTCGAGGCTGCGCTCGCGGCGGCGCTCGTCGCGCTGCTCGCGGCGGACGTACCGGAGTCGGAGCCCATCGAGCACCCCGTGAGCGTCAGGGCCGCGACGGCGCTCGACGCGAGCATCGCGCGCTTGATCGTCATCCGCCTCGTGGTGCGCTGGCGAGACATGGCAAACCCTCCCGATCGACGTGTGGTGGCTCGAGCCTAGCGCGGCAGCACCACCGGACGCCCGGTATTCGGGTCAGGATGCACGACGCACGGGATGCCGTACAGCTGCTCGGCGAGCTGCGCCGTCAGCACGTCGGTCGGCTCGCCCGCCGCGACGATCTCACCGTCCTGCATCGCGACGAGATGGTCGGCGTAGCGCGCCGCGAGGAACAGGTCGTGCAGCACCATGACGACGGTCGTTCCGTGCTCGCGGTTGCGGCGGCGGACGACGTCGAGCAGTTCGACGGCGTGGCCGATGTCGAGGAAGCTCGTCGGCTCGTCGAGCAGGAGGATGCCGGTCTGCTGCGCGAGCACCATCGCGAGCCACACCCGCTGACGCTGGCCGCCGGAAAGAGAATCGGCGGTGCGTTCTGCCAGCTCGCTGACGCCCGTCGCCTCCATCGCCGCGGCGACGGCAGCGTCGTCGTCGGGCCCGCCGCGCCCGAGCAGGCCCTGGTGCGGGGTGCGTCCCTGACGCACGAGCTCGGCCACCGTCATCCCCTCCGGCGCAATGGGGTGTTGCGGCAGCAGCGCGAGGGCCTTGGCGACCTCGCGCGTCGGCGTCGCGTCGATGCTGCGCCCGTCGAGAAGCACATCGCCGGCCGCGGGCTTGAGCAGCCGCGCCAGGCCCGCGAACAGCGTCGACTTGCCGCAGCCGTTCGCGCCGATCAGCACGGTTACCTCGTTCTCGGGCACCTCGAAGGTGATGCCTCGCACGATGTCGGGGCCTGCGGAACGCCCGGATCCGTAGCGCAGGACGAGGTCATGGGCGGCGAGGGACGTCACGAGGCACGGCCTTTCGAACGGCGGGGCGGGCGCTGCGAGGTCAGCAGCAGCCAGGCGAGGACAGGCGCACCGGCGAGGCCGGTGATGACGCCGACGGGCAGCTTGTTGTCACCGGGGACGAGGTAGGCGCCGACGTAGTCACCCGCGATCGTGATGATCGCGCCGACGAGAGCGGCCGCGACGATGGCGGTGCGGCCCATGAGGCGCCGCGAGATCGGGCCGGCGAGCAGCGCGACGAACGAGATCGGCCCGCAGACACTCGTCGTCACGGCCACACCGATGACGACGACGCCGAACGTCACGGCGCGCACGAACCCGTCGGGCACGCCGAGGCCGATGGCGAGCGGGCGCCCCATCTCGAGCACGCGCAGCCAGTGCGCGAGGGCCGCGAGGACGACGAGCACGAGCGCGCCGACGACGGCGAGCCGGGTGATCTGCGGCCACGACACGGCCGAGACGGACCCGGCGAGCCAGGCCATCGCGTCCTGCGCCTGGTAGGCGTTCGACTCGAGCAGGATCCACTGGATGAGCGACTGCAGCGCGGCGGCCAGGGCGATCCCGACGAGGATCATCCGCGGCGTCTGCCCGCGTGCCATCCCCAGGATCACCGCGGAGACGGCGAGGCCACCCGCGATGGCGGCGCCCGTCACGCCCGCGCCGCTCCAGCCGAGGATCGTCGTGCAGAACACGGCCGCGGTGCTCGAGCCGAGCGAGATGCCGAGGACGTCGGGGCTGGCGAGGGGATTGCGCACGAGCGACTGCATCGCCGCGCCGCACGCCCCGAACACGGCGCCCGCGAGCAGGCACGCGAGCGCGCGCGGCAGCTTCGACTCCATGACGATGTAGTTGGCGGCCGGCACGTGGACATGCTCGCCGCGAAGGATGCGGACGAAATCGGGAATCGTCACGGTGAAGTCACCGAGCAGGCACCGGGCCAGAAAGACGCCGAACGTCACGAGCACCAGCGCAACCAGCATGACGCCCCGACGTCGGCGGCGCGCGGCGTCGAACGTGTTGGGCGTCGTGGCGTGTGCTGCCGTCGCGCGCTTCACAGCGACCTCATTCGTGCGACGACCCACAGCAGTGCCGGGCAGCCGAGGACGGCCGTCATGATGCCGACCTGCACCTCACCGGGCGGGGAGACGATGCGGCCGAGGGTGTCGGCCAGCACGACGATGCACGCGCCGAGCACCCCCGCGGCCGGCACGAGGACGCGGTAGGACGTGCCGATGAGCGGGCGCAGGACATGCGGCGCGACGAGCCCGACGAACGCGATGGGCCCGGCGATGCCCGTCGCGGCCGCGGCGAGCATGACGCCCGCTCCACCGATGACGAGCCGCAGCCGGCCAGGACGCTCGCCGAGGCCGGCGGCGACGGAATCGCCCATGGCAAGGACGTCGAGGCGGCGCCCGGAGGCCAGCAGGACGAGAAATCCTATGAGCAGGAACGGCACAGCCGGCACGAGATCGCCGAGGTCGCGGCCGGCGACGGACCCGACCTGCCAGAAGCGGTAGGTGTCGAGCGACTTGCCGTTGGAGACGAGCACGGCCTGCGCGATCGACGACGTGCCCGCCGTGAACACCATGCCGGACAGCGCCAGCGTCAGCGGCCCCGACTGCGACGCCTGCCCGAGAGCGCGCGCACCGAACGTCGCGAGAGCCATGACGGAGACCGCCGCGACGGCAGCGCCGACGAGCGACAGCAATACGTACCCGAGTAGGTTCGAGACGCCCCACCACGTGATGCCGATGACAACGGCGAGCGCCGAGCCCGCGTTGATGCCGAGGATGCCGGGGTCGGCCAGCGGGTTGCGGGTGATGCCCTGCATCGCCGTCCCGGCCATCGCGACGGCAGCGCCGACGATGATGCCGATGGCGGTGCGGTCGCCGCGCGAGGCGAGCAGCGCCGAGACGTCACCGCCGTGGAACGAGCCCGCCCCGACGGTGAGCGAGACGGCGACGGCGAACGCGAGCAGCAGCGGCAGCGTCAGGCCGCCTGCGAGCACGCGGCGGGCGTCGATGCGCGGCGTGCGACGCTGGTCGGTGCCGGCGCGGGGCGCGGCGGGAGTCGACATCATCACCCTTTCCAGTGGAACGACGATTCGCCCGGCGCGTCACACCGTCTCGCGGTGGCAGCCGGGCGAACCCTCGAACGAGCCTACGCTCAGGCCTTCTTCGCGGCCTCGGCGAGCTTCGGCAGGAAGGTGTCGATCGCGACGGGGATCGACAGCGGCGTCGGGCTGGCCATCGTCTCGGACGCCTTCTGGTCGGTCAGCGCGAGGTAGCTGCCCTTCTTGAACGCGGGGATCTGCGACAGCAGCTTGTCGGAGGTGATCTTCTTCGTCGTCGCCGCGTCCACCGCGTCGAAGACGACGATGTCGGCGTCGAGCTCGGAGGCCTTCTCGGCCGACAGTTCCGTGGAGAACGTCTTCGCGCCCTGGCTCGCCTTGGTGACGAACGACGGCGTCTTGAGACCGAAGTCGGCGAGGCCACGCGGACGGTTGTCGTTGAGTGTGTAGACGGTGATCGAGTTGAGCTTGGCCGCGTCGAAGTAGACCCAGGCGACGCTCTTGCCCTTGAGTTCGGGGTGCTTGTCGAGGGCGGCCTTGACCTTGGCCTGCGTGTCGGAGATGACCTTCTCGCCCTCGTCCTTCTTGCCGAGCGCCTCGGCGATCATCTTCGTCGACTCCTGCCACGACGTGCCGTACGGGTACGTCGGGTAGGCGAGGGTGGGAGCGATCTTCGTCAGCTTGTCGTACTCAGCCTGCTTGAGGCCCGAGTTCGTGCCCGAGATGAAGTCGGGCTGGTACTGGGCGACCTTGTCGACGGGCGTGCCGTCGGCATCGCTGTAACGCTCGGGTGCCTTGCCGCCGACCTCCTTGAGCTTCGCGTCGAACCAGTCGCTCGACTTCGCGGCGTTGCCGCCCCACGTGATCGCCGGCGCGGCGACGGGCACGACGCCGAGCGCGAGCAGGATGTCGGCGTCCGACCAGCCGGCCGTGACGACCTTCGTCGGAGCCTTCTCGAGCTTCGCCGTGCCGAGGGCGTGCTTGATCGTGACGGGGAAACCCGCGCCGCTACCCGCCGAGCCGGCCGATCCCGACGTGGCGCTCGAGGCCTTGTCGGACGACGAGCCGGTGCTGCAGGCGGCGAGGGCGCTGGTGGCACCGGCGGCGGCGATGGCGAAGAAGCCACGGCGGTTGATCATGCGGACGACCTTTCGTTCAGGCGCACGACGGCACCCGTGTCATGACGTGATGGTTCTCGCGAGGCCCTGCCGGACCGCGAGTTAGGCAATGCTAACCTTAGAGAAGTCGAGATCGTCAACCGCGCGGACTGAGGCTCACGTCGCGTCTCAGATAGGTGCGGGGACGGCATCACCACCGGCCACGGCAGTCACCGCCGGGCCACCGAAGGAAGGCGGGACGCGTGAGCGACCAGCCCCACGACGCGATGACGCCACCACGCACCCTGCTACGGGTCGAGCGCGGCGAGGCGGGCCGTGTGCTGCGCGAACTGCGCGCCCAAGACTTCGTCTTCACCGTGCTCGAGCGCGAACAACCATCTTCACGACTCGTGCGGATTCGATTCTCGGGCAACGGTTTTCTGCGTACACACGCGCCGTATCCGACGATGTGGGTGCGGCTGTGGTTCGCCGATCGCTCCGGCACGGGTGTGGGGCATCAGCGGGCGTACACGCTCGTCGACCCCGACGTCCCGACGGACACGTTCTGGCTCGAGTTCGCCATCCACGACGGTTCCGCGACGGCGTGGGCGCTCGGCGCGCAACCGGGCGATCAGGTCGAAGCAAGCCTCTACGGTTCGGAACCGTCGCTGCCGGGCTGCGACGACGTCGACCATCACCTGCTCGTCGGCGACCTCGCGTCACTGCCCGCGATCAACTCGCTGCTCGACGCCCTGTCGCCGGCGCCGACGACCGTCGTCCTCGAATGGACGCGCCCTGACGACCGCGCACTGCCGGTGCGAGTGCGCGACGGCGACGCGCTGCGCTGGGTGCGCCGCGAACGTGACGGCGGCGCGCTGCTCGACGCCGTCGACGAGGTGCTCGCCGACCTGAACCAGTTGGGCGACCCGGCGCTCGGGCGCACGTGTCGCGGTGATCGACCGAATCTTCTTGCCGTACCGGCCGATTGCCCGCGCGTTTTCGCGTGGGGTGCGTGCGACACCGTCACGACACGAGCTCTGACGAAGAAGCTGCGTGCCGCGGGTCTCGCGAAGAACTGCGTCAAGACGCTCGGCTACTGGCTTCCCTCCACGCAGACCGCTGCCCTGACGGGCTGACGCTCGACGCGAGCGATCGGCGCAGCCGCCCGCCGCGCCGATCGTGCTGAGCGTTCCTCACTCGTTCGGGATGTTGCGTTCCAGCTCGACCAGCCAGGCGCGCGACGACGCGTCGGACGGCATGCGCCAGTCACCACGCGGCGACAGTGCGCCGCCGGCGCTCACCTTCGGCCCGTTCGGCAGTGCCGAGCGCTTGAACTGCTGGCTGAAGAAGCGCTTGTGGAACACCTCGAGCCACTTCTTGATCTCGGCGAGGGAGTATGCGGGGCGCTCGTCGTCGGGGAAACCGCTCGGCCAGCGCCCTTCGTCAGCGTTCTGCCAGGCGTGCATCGCGAGGAACGCGATCTTGGTCGGGCGCGCACCGTGCGTCAGCACGTGGTACAGCGTGAAGTCCTGCAGGTTGTAGGGGCCGATGGCGTCCTGCGTCGACTGCGGCTTCTCGCCCTCCTTCGTCGGCACGAGCTCGGGCGAGATCTCGGTGTCGAGGATCGACAGCAGCGTCTCGCCGACCTCGGCGGAGAACTCGCCACCCGAGGCGACCCAACGGATGAGGTGCTGCATCAACGTCTTCGGCACGCCCGCGTTGACGCCGTAGTGCGACATCTGGTCGCCGACGCCGTACGTGCACCAGCCGAGCGCGAGTTCGGACAGATCGCCGGTGCCGAGGACGATGCCACTCTTCTGATTCGCGATGCGGAACAGGAAGTCGGTGCGCAGGCCGGCCTGGACGTTCTCGAACGTCACGTCGTAGACGGGCTCGCCGCTGCCGGCGGGGTGGCCCATGTCCTTGAGCATCTGCGTCGCCATCGGCCGGATGTCGACCTCCTCGAACGTCACGCCGAGCGCTTCGGCGAGCTTGTACGCGTTCGACTTCGTGTGATCGCTCGTCGCGAAGCCGGGCATCGTGTACGCGAGGATGTCGGTGCGCGGGCGCCCGACACGGTCCATCGCCCGGGCGGCGACGATGAGGGCGTGCGTCGAGTCGAGGCCACCGGAGACGCCGATGACGATCTTCGGCGCGCCGATCGAGCGCATGCGCTGCTCGAGGCCCGAGACCTGGATCTCATACGCCTCGTAGCAGTCCTGCGCGAGCTGCGCGTCGTCGGCGGGGACGAACGGGAAGCGCTCGATCTCGCGGAGAAGGCCGCGGTCGCCGTCCGGGGCGCCGAGTTCGAACGGCACCTCACGCAGCGGACGCGCCGGGCCGATCCCCGGACGGTTGTCGTCGTAGCTGTTGAAGCGCATGCGGGCCTGGCGGATGGCGCCCAGGTCGACGTCGGTGATGCTCGTGCGCGGGCCGCTCGGGAATCGCTCGGATTCGGCGAGCAGCGTGCCCTGGTCGTAGATCATCGTCTGCCCGTCCCAGGCAAGGTCGGTCGTCGACTCACCCTCGCCGCTCGCGGCGTAGACGTACGCGGCGAGGGTGCGGAACGACTGGCTCTGCACGACGAGGCTGCGCTGCGACGACTTGCCGATCGTGATCGGCGAGCCCGACAGGTTCATGAGGACGCTCGCGCCGGCCGCGGCGGCCTCGGACGACGGCGGGATCGGCACCCACACGTCCTCGCAGATCTCGACGTGGATCGCGAGGTCGGGCAGGTCGACGGCGCGGAAGATGAGGTCGGGCCCGAACGGCACCTCGCCCAGGTCGCCGAGGTCGATGTACTGCCCGCGCTGGTCGAGACCCGGTGCATACCAGCGCTTCTCGTAGAACTCCTTGTAGGTGGGCAGGTGGCTCTTCGGCACGACGCCGAGCACCTCGCCGTCCTTGATGACGACGGCACAGTTGAACAGCCGCGTGCCCTTGCGCAGCGGCGCGCCGACGGCGAGCACCGGCGTCAGACCTTCGGAGCCGTCGACGATCGTCTTGATGGCCGCGAGCACGTCGTCGAGCAGCACGTCCTGGAAGACGAGGTCGTCGATGCTGTAACCGGTGAGGTCGAGTTCAGGGAACACCGCCGCTGCGACGCCCCGGTCGTGCAGCTCGCGGGCGACTTCGAGCACGCGCGCCGCGTTCGTCGTCGGATCAGCGAGCGCGACGGGATGCGTCACCGCAGCAACGCGCGCAAAACCGTGAGCATAGAGCGAGCGGAAGTTCATGCCGTCAGTCTGGCAGGCACCACCGACAACCGCGAGCATCCGCTCACGCGCCCCGCTGTCATGATCACGCCCCCAATCCAGCGATTCGCCCGCGGTTGGCGGTGCGGCACCAGAACCCACTTTGCCTGACACATTACTTAGATCATGTCGCGCAACAGGATGAACATGTTGACTTTCAATACGTACGGCCTGAGACTCAATCCATGGCACCCCGTTACACGCACGTCACCCTACGACTGTTTCTCCTGATGTCGATCCTGGGAGCACTCCTCCTGCAGACACTGGTCCTGCCCGCCATGGCTTCATCGATGGCGGAGCGGTTTCCGGAGGTCGCAGACCTCGAACTTCCCACCCTGGCCCTCGCCATCTTCGTGCTGGCGTGCTTCGAGATCGCACTCGCGTGCGTATGGATGCTTGCCGGTGCGACGCGCAGGGGTGAGATCTTCTCCTCCGGGTCGTTGCGGTGGGTCAATCTCATCTGCGCCTGCCTCGCGCTGACTGCACTCGCCCTAGCGGGCTTCACCCTGTTCGACCTGTGCGCCGGGATCGGGCCCATCTCAGTTCCCGCGTTCTTCTCGGCCCTGCTGTTCGTAGACATCGGCTGCTTGTCGATCGTGCTTGTCCTACGTGCCCTTCTGATCGGGGCCACCGGGCTGCAAAGCGAACTGGACGAGGTGATCTGATGGCGATCATCATCCGACTCGACGTTCAACTTGCCCGGAACAAGATGGGCGTAGCCGAGCTCGCGGAAAGGGTGGGCCTCACCCCATCCAACGTGTCGATCTTGAAGAACGGCAGAGCCAAAGCCGTCCGTCTGACCACGCTCGATGCCATCTGCACAGTGCTGCAGTGTCAGCCGGGCGACATCCTCGAATGGGTCCCGGACGAGTGACGCCGTCGCTCGCGCCGACTGTCCACCCGCCGACTCAGGCGTCAGGCGCGGAAAACCTCCTGCGCCTGATCTTCGATCCCATGTCGCGACTCCTGCGAGAACCGGCGCAGCTGCAGATCCATGATGAAGCGCGCTTCCGCTTCCGTGCAATCGAAACGGCGGCGCCCCCGCGCATTCAGGTCATCGTCGTCAAGTGAGTCCGCTACGTCAGCAAGGAGGGCGTGGCGATCTTTCAGTGCCGGGAGGAGAAGCTCGTGCATGCGTTTCTGGATCATCATGACGCCAGCGTACGAGCCAGCCCCCGCGACAAGGCGCTGCCTCTTATCCGCCCGCTCAGCCTCTATCCTCATCCATATGGGTGGGCAACACGAGCCGTGGAACCTCAACATTCATCATGATCAGCTCCTCGCAAGACTCGCCCCGCCGGGAAGCCGCGTTCTCGATGTGGGCTGTGGCGACGGGTTTCTTGCGGCCCGGATGCAGGCGAACGGCTGCCGTGTCGTCGCCATTGACGTGGATGCAGGCGTGCTCGAGCGGGCGCGCCGGCGATGGACCGGTCGCGATATCGAGTGGGTTCAAGCAGACCTGATCACCTACGACCCGCCAGGAAACGAATTCGACGCCGTCGTTTCGAACGCAGCGATCCACCACGTCGAAAGGCGTCGGCCGAGGTCTTGCCCGGTCGCAACTTTCGTCGTTTATGGCTCGGTCGCTACCTCATCGAGTGGACGCGCCCCGCCGACCGGTGAGGTCGGTCGGCAGCCGCATCACAAGTGACGGGCGCGGGGCACGGCTCTCACCTCCGCAGCTACACGGGAGGAACAGCGTCGTGGCGCGTCGACCACAGACCCGCGGCGAGGCTTGCGCCCCACACCAGGAACAGCGGATCCCAGATCCAGGCGTGCCCGATCATCGCGGCACGGTCGAAGCCTCCGTCAGGATGAACGGCGCCGAGCAACACGGCGTTGCCGAGCACCGTGTTCGCGCCACCCCACGCCACGAGCACGACGCTCCCTACCCAGCAGACGGGGCGCGTCAGACGACGCAGCGGCCAGCCCCGCCTCGCCAGCCAGAGCGGAGCGACCGCACACACGCCCTTGACCAACGCCACCGGGTACAAGACCCACATGATGCCGGCGAACTGAGCCACGAAGCTGTCACCCATCGTCCACAACAACCCCCGCCCGCCCAGCGCCCAGTAGAGCGTCACCGCGGCATGGATGACGCCCGCGAGTGCGGCGAGGACGAACCAGCACGACGCTGACGAGCGGCGACCTGACGGTTGGACGGTCACGCTCTCACCTGCCCGTCGAAGGGATGATCATGCCCGCTGAGTCAGCTGACGGCATGCGCCGACGCTGCTGCCGGAACATGCAGATGCGCGTCGAAATAGTCGTGGATGCGCCGCCAGGCGTGCTCGGCATCGTCGCGGCTGCCGCCGAAGCCGGCCACGTGCCACAGCGGCGCGAGCGTCGGAATACAAATCGGGCACGATGACGACGTACCCCCACGACGCCATGCGCTCCGCGTGCGCACGCATGTCGTCGTTCACGCCGAAGATCTCCATCACCATGACGTCGCCGGGCCACGGCCCGTCCCCGGCAGGGCGCGCAAGGTGGGCGGAGAGACGCTCAGAGCCACCCTGCTGCCTCGAAGCCTGAGCCAGATCAACGGTGCGTATCAGGACGTCAGCCATGCCGTGACCGTACTCCAGAGGCCCCCACGCCCCGCTACGCCGCGACGTGAACATCGAACGAACACCCGTGCGACGATCGGGCACAGCCGCGTCGAATGCGCCGTGCCAGAGCCGGAGCGGGCGACGTCCGCCGCCGATCAGCCGCGAGGTGTTCCGTCACCGGCCTGCATCTGTAGTGTGACGTGAGACACATCCACAGCTGTTGGAGGCCTCATGTTCGCCCTCACCACTCGGATCCCCCGCCGCCTGGTCGAGCACGCCAAACCCGGCGTGCGCTGGAGCCTGCAGCACGCCATCCCGCGCAGGGCGCTGGTGCGTGTCGCGTCGCAGGGCGACCCGCAGGGGGTGCTGAGCACCGAGACGACGGGCCTGCTGCCGGAGGAGCTCGAGCCGATCCTCGCGCGCATCCGCAATGGCGGAGCCATCGTGACCGGCAAGCTCTCGACGCTGACAGGCGAGCACGACGCCGTCAACGAGGTGCTGACGAGCAACGACTTCCGCACCGGCTTCCCCGGCGACACCTCGCGCGCGGTCCGCGGCGCGCTGACGTGGGCGGCGAGCACGACGATCGGGCCGCTCGAGCCGCCGTCCCTGCTGGCCACGGACGGCCCCACGCACACGCGCAACCGCAAGCTCGTCACCCGCGTGTTCACCGCGCGCGCCGTCGAGGCCCTGCGCGAACGCACCGAGCAGGTCGCCACCGAGCTGCTCGACGACCTCGAGGCCGACGCGCGCGCCGGGCATGACGTCGACCTCGTCGCGCGCTACTGCGAGCAGCTGCCCGTCACCGTCATCGCCGAGATCCTGGGGGTGCCCGAGAGCGAGTACGAGACTGTGCTGCGTCTCGGCGGGCACGCCGCTTCGAGCCTCGACCTGGGGCTCGACTGGGCGACGTTCCGCCGCACCGAGAGCGCGCTCGACGAGTTCGACGCGTGGCTCGAGACCCACCTCGCCGCCAAGCGAGCGCAGCCGGGTGACGGCCTGTTCAGCGCGCTCATCCAGGCGCAGGACGACGGCGTCGGCCTCAGCGACCGGGAGCTCAAGTCGGTGGCCGGGCTCGTCCTCGCCGCCGGTTTCGAGACAACCGTCAACCTGCTCGGCAACGCCATCCGGCTCATGGTCGGCCACCCCGAGCAGCTCGCGGCGCTGCGCAGCGGCGAGGCGTCCTGGCTCAACGCCGTCGAGGAGACGCTGCGTTTCGACCCGCCCGTGCTGCTGACGGCGCGCACGGCGACGTGCGACACGCGCGTCGCGGACGTCGACGTCGCCGCCGGGACGCTCGTCGTCACCGTCCTGGCGGCAGCCAATCGCGACCCGAAGATCTTCGACGACCCCGACGCGTTCGACGTGCACCGCGAGAACGCGCGCGAGCACCTGGCGTTCTCGGCCGGGCGCCACTTCTGCCTCGGCGCGGCCCTGTCGCGGATGGAGAGCGAGGTCGCGCTGCGCGCGTTCTTCGACCGCTTCGACGTCGAACTGCTGCCGGGCGCCACCCGTCGGCCCACGCGCATCCTGCGGGGATACGCGACGCTGCCGGCGCGGTTGGCGGCGCGCGGCTGATCAGAAGGTGCGACGAGAAGCACGCGAGGCCGACCGCGGCGCGATCGTCGCAGGTGCCGCGCACGACCCAGGCGCCCCGACGGACAGCGCGGCCCCCGTCATCACCACCCTAGAATCGAGCGACCCCGACGTCAGCCGAAAGCAGCCTCAGTGACCATTCCCGACGCACCGCCCGGATCGACGAAGAGCCGCCGCATGATGGAGCGGCTGCTGGCCGCTCGTCAGCAGCTCATCAGCTTCGTCGTCGTCGGCGGGCTCGCCTTCGTCGCGGACGCAGGCGGGTTCAACGTGCTTCGCTATGCCGGCCCCGATGGGCACGGCATCATGTACGACCAGGCCGTCACGGCGAAGCTCGTCTCGACGGCGCTCGGCGTCCTCGTCGCGTGGCTCGGCAACCGCTACTGGACGTTCAAGGACACGCGGCGCGAGCAGGTGCACCACGAGGTGCTCATCTTCCTCGCCGTCAGCGCCGTCGGCGGACTCATCGCCATGGGCTGCCTCGGATTCAGCCACTACGTCCTCGGCCTGACGAGCAAGCTCGCGGACAACATCTCTGCCAACGGCGTCGGGCTCGTGCTCGCGACACTGTTCCGGTTCTGGGGCTACAAGACGCTCGTGTTCGTCGCGGGCAAGCCTGCGGAGGACGTCGCGGTCGAAGCTACTGACGCACCGCCGGCCGCATGAGTGACGCGCACGGCGGGTGGACGACGACGGGCTCCCGCGAGGTCTACTCGAACCCGTGGATCGCCGTGCGCGAGGACGCCGTCCTACGACCCGACGGCGGCGAGGGCATCTACGGCGTCGTGACGATGCAGCATCCGTCGGTGTTCGTCGTCGCGATGGATGACGACGGGGCCGTGCTCATGGTCTCGCTGTATCGCTACGCGACGCGCGGCATGTCGCTGGAGGTCCCGGCAGGCGGGTGCGACGGCGACGACCCGCTCGACGCAGCACGCCGCGAGCTGCTCGAGGAGACCGGTTTCGTGGCATCCGAGTGGCACGAGATCGGGCGGATGAACGCGCTCAACGGCGTGTGCGATGCACCCGAGTTCGTCTATCTCGCAACGGGTCTGACGATCGGCGGCCGCGTGGACGTCGAGCCGCCCGGCAGCGTCGGCGCCCTGGGTGACGGCACCGTGGCCGACGCAGCCGACATCGCGAGCGCCACCGTCGACGTGGAAGCCGAGCAAGCTGCCGAGGGCATCGACGCCGCCCGCTTCGTACCATGGGACGAGGCGATGAGCTTCGTCCGTGACAGCACCATCAGCGACGGCGAGACCGTCGCGGCCCTCATGTACGCGGCACTCGCGACGGGGCGCATCTGAAACCCGGAGATCGTGTCCTGCGCACCCTCGGAACGCAGCAGCACACTCCAACCCGGCCCACCCGTTCGCATCCGAACGACACCTTGCGTCAATCGCGCCCCAACTCGTCAGTAACGCTCTACCGTCGAGACGGACGCTCGCGCTCGGGCGTCCGACCTGCGCTTCACCAGACCCGAGGAAGACATGCCGACCGACGTCGAAATCGCCGCTGCCACACCGATGCTGCCGATCGAGGAGATCGCCGCGAAGATCGGCATCCCCGCGAACGAGATCTTCCGGTACGGCCCGCACAAGGCGAAGGTCTCGCTGCCATACGTGCAGGGCATGCAGCGTCGCGAGGGCAGCAAGCTCATCCTCGTCACCGCGACGAGCCCGACGCCCGCCGGTGAGGGCAAGACGACGACCACCGTCGGCCTCGTCGACGGCCTCGCCCACATCGGTGAGACGGCCGCGGCTGCGCTGCGCGAACCGTCGATGGGCCCTGTGTTCGGCATGAAGGGCGGCGCCGCCGGGGGCGGCAAGAGCCAGCTCAACCCGATGACGGACATCAACCTGCACTTCACCGGCGACTTCGCCTCCATCGCCGAGGCGCACAACCTGCTCGCGGCGCTGATCGACAACCACCTGCAGCAGGGCAACGAACTGGGCATCGACCCGCGCCGCATCACGTTCAAGCGCGTGCTCGACATGAACGACCGCGCACTGCGCGACATCGTCATCGGCCTCGGCGGCCCGACGAACGGCGTGCCGCGCGAGTCGGGCTTCGACATCGTCGTCGCCTCCGAGGTCATGGCGATCTTCTGCCTCGCCACGTCGATCGACGACCTCAAGGAGCGCCTCGGCCGCATCGTCGTCGGCCACACCTACGACACGGAGCCCGTGACGGCCGCCGACCTCGGCGCCCACGGCGCGATGACGGCACTGCTCGCCGACGCGCTCGCGCCCAACCTCGTGCAGACGCTCGAGGGCAACCCGGCATTCGTCCACGGCGGCCCGTTCGCGAACATCGCGCACGGCTGCAACTCGGTGACGGCGACGAACACTGCTCTCGCGCATGCCGATTGGGTCGTGACGGAGGCCGGCTTCGGCGCCGACCTCGGCGCCGAGAAGTTCATCGACCTCAAGTGCCGCTTCACCGGCCTGCGCCCCGACGCCGCCGTCCTCGTCGCGACGATCCGCTCGATGAAGTACCACGGCGGCGTCGCCGTCACCGACCTGACGAGCGAGAACGTCGACGCGATGCGCTCCGGCATGAGCAACATCGAACGGCACCTGCACAACCTGCGCGAGGTGTGGGGCCTGCCCGTCGTCGTCGGCCTCAACCGCTTCCCCAGCGACACCGACGCCGAGATCGCCGCGTTCGTCGAAGGCATCGAGAAGCTCGGCGCGCGCGTCGAGGTGTGCACCCACTTCTCCGATGGCGGCGCCGGCGCGGCGGGCCTCGCGCGCGCCATCGTCGAGGCGACCGAGGGCGGCACGCCCGATCTCCACTTCACCTACGACGACGGTCTGACGCTCGTCGAGAAGGTCGAGAAGATCGCGACGACGATCTACGGTGCCGGCTCGATCGCCATTCCGCCGGCGGTGGCGAAGCAGATCTCACAGTTCGAGGCCGAGGGCTACGGCCACCTGCCCGTCTGCATCGCCAAGACGCAGAAGTCGTTCACGACCGACGACGCGATGCGCGGCGCCCCGTCCGGCCACGTGCTCGAGGTGCGCGAAGTTCGCCTTGCGGCCGGCGCCGGCTTCGTCGTGTTCGTCTGCGGATCCCTCATGACGATGCCCGGCCTGCCCAAGAAGCCCGCCGCGCTGGCCATCGACGTCGACTCCGAAGGCCACATCACCGGCCTGTTCTGAACCGCTTGATCTGACCAGACGATTCCAGGCCTGCGCCGGGCCGGCCCTCGGCCGCCCCCGCCGTTCCGCGTCGCGTCGCGGCGCGGCGC
>NZ_DCNR01000082.1:26807-49619 GCF_002322065.1 Dermacoccus sp. UBA1591
GTGCATGTGGGCGCATGGGGATAGGCGACGCGTCGTCAGGGAACGAGTTTGCGCAGGATCCGCGCGAGGTCGACGCGATCAGCCGCGTCGAGACGGTCGACGAATACCTCGCGCACTCTCGCCACATGAGGGGGCGCGGCCTTCTCGATGGCTGCGCGCCCCTCACGCGTGATGACGACGCGCGCGCCACGCGCGTCCTCGGCCACGTCATGGCGCTCGACGAGACCACGCTTGGCCATGCGCGTCACCTGGTGAGAGACGCGGCTTCGTTCCCACTGCAACCCCGCGGCGAGTTCGGAGAGGCGACGTTGCCCGTCGGGTGCGTCGGTGAGATGAACGAGTACCTCGAAGTCAGGCTCGGAGAGGCCACTGGCCTTGAGGTCGCGCGCGATGACTACGTGCTGACGAGCATGAACACCCAGCCAGGCGCGCCACAACGCTTCCTCGTCGGAGCGCAGCCATCGACCGTCGTGATTCATACCACTCACCCTAGCGCCTGGTTGACACGTCACCTACCGAGCATGCCAAGCTTTAGGTGACACATCACCAACCTTGTGAGGACCGATGCGCCCCACCGGCAACCTGTTCACCCTGCCCGCCCCGATCCGTGACGCCGGGCTCCTGCTGGCCCGCGCCCTGCTCGGAGCCGTCCTCATCGCCCACGGATGGCAGAAGCTGCACACGAACGGCATCGACGCAACCACCGCGATGTTCGAGAAGATGAGCGTCCCGGCGCCGCACGCCTCCGCATGGTTCGCGGCCCTCACCGAACTCATCGGCGGCGGCATGCTCGTGCTCGGCGTGCTGACGCCGCTCGCCGGCCTCCTCGTCGCCGTCGACCTCGCCGGTGCCTGGTGGTTCGTGCACCGCAGCCACGGCGTCTTCGTCGACGAGAGCGGTTGGGAACTCGTCGCCGCCCTCGGCCTCGCCGCCTTCGTCTTCGCGATCATCGGCCCCGGCCGCTGGAGCGTCGACGGCCTGCTCAACCGCCTGCGCAGCCGCAGAGCCACCAGCGACGAGAGCCGCACTCCCAACGCCCTCACGCACGAGGACACCGCCGCGCGCGGCGCTCACGTCGCCGGCGCAGCCACCGACGCGACGGCTGACGACGCGCGCGCGACGGCGCCGGCCTGAGTCTGCTCCGAGCCGGCGGCCCCACCCGCCGTACCGAAGAGACGAGGCCCCCGACCTGCACGAGCGGTCGGGGGTCTGGCCCGTCAGAGCCCGGCGCTGACGACGATGGGAATACTCACGTAGCGACTCGGTGGCCGATCGTCGAGGAAGGCCCGACCCCAGCGGGGACGAGGGCGCTCACAGGTCGGCCAGACATCACGCCGCTCAAGGCAGGACGCGGCTCAGGGCAGAACGCGCGGGCTGTATTTCGCCGCGCGAGCTTCGGCCAGCTGCGCCTGCTTGGCGCCGGCCTTCGCGAACGCCGCCTTGCGCGCCTTCGCCGTGTTCTGCGCCATGAGCAGGACGAGCTGTTCGGCGCGCTCGCGCCGGAACGTCGTGCGTGCGGACGTGTTCCATGACCGGTTGAACAGACGCTTGGCGGCGGCCAGCTGGTCGGGAGACTTCTGCGTCAGCTCGTGCGCCAGATCCATCGCCGCGGCGAGCGGGTCGTCAGCCACCTCCGACGCGAGGCCCAGCTCGACCGCGCGTTCACCGGAGAGCATCTCGGCGGTCATCGTCAGCTTCTTCGCGACGTCGATGCCGACGAGTTCCTTGAGCGACTGCACGCCCGACATGTCAGGGATCAGCCCCCACTTGCCCTCGAGCACCGACCACTGTGCATCTCTTGTCGTGTAGCGGTAGTCGCCGGCGAGCGCGATCTGCAACCCGCCGCCGTAGCAGTGACCGTGCACCGCGACGATGACGGGCACCGGCACGCGCCGCCACGCCCAGCACGCCTCCTGGAACGTGTTCGTGCCACGCCACGGACGCGGCAGGAAGACGGGCACGATCTTCGCTGGCTTCGCCATGACCTCACCGAAGTCGAGGCCCGCGCAGAACGACCGCCCCTCGCCCGAGATGACGACAGCGCGCACCCCCTTGTTGCGGCGCACGTGATGCGCAGCGGCGACGAGCTCGCCGAGCATCGGCAGCGTCAGACCGTTCAACTTCTCCGGACGGTTCAGCTTCACGTGCGCGATGCCGCCCGTGATCGTCGTCTCCACATTCGCCATCCCGCCAGCCTAGTGACGCGACCCGCCCGCGTGGGGCGATTCGTCGACGCCGGCACGCGACATGTTGTGCGGGCACGGACCAGGCGCAGCCATCCGAGCACCGGGCCAGACGTCACGACACGTCGGCGCGACGGCCGTCGACCTCGTGCCCCTCGACCCCGCGGCTCTCAAGGACGTGCGCCTCGTGCTGGGCGCCGGCGAAGAGTTCGAACGCGATGACCATGATCCACGGCACGATCGTGCAGATCGCGAGGACGACAGCGAGCGAGACGCCGTGCGCGGCGAGGAACACCGCGAAGCCGAGGACGACGAGGGCGAGCGCCAGGATCGCGGTGTGCAGGCCCGCCCACAGCTGCGTCGTGAAGTAGTAGGCGAGAAACAGGCCGAGGACGAAGACACCGACGGGCACCGCCAGCGCCGCCGCGGCGACGACGGGGTCGACGTGCATGCCCGAGACGTTCTCGAACGCCTGCGTCATGACGTGCAGACCACCACCGACGGCCGCGAGCACCGGCCAGATGAGGAAGTGTGGCTGTACCCGAACCCGAACGAGCGGCTGCGGCGACGGTGCAGCACCGCACCGAAGTTGGGGATGAAGTACGCCCACCAGAACCCGAACGCGGCGGCCGCTGATGGCGACGAGCACGGCGCCCGTCCAGTCGATGCCCTGGCCCTCGGTGTCCTTGATGCCCGGGAGCGTCAGGACGGTACCCGTGACGATCTCACCGATCGTGATGATCGTCAGCAGGCCGCGCCGTTCGACGATGTGATGCGCGTGCCATGGCGTCCCGGTGCCGCGTTCGGCGACGGCGGGCCCGGCGAGTTCGATGGGCGTCACGAGCATGCCGAGCGTGAAGATGACGACACCGATGATCTGCACCATCGTCAGCAGCCGATACAGCCAGTCGTCGGTGTCGTAGGCACTCGCGAACCATGAGTAGTCGATCCACGCCCAGATGAGGCCGAAGCTCGTGAAACACAACGATCCGACGCCCGCCGCGATGTGCCCGTGCGAGTGCGCGAGCTGCGACGCGCCCGTGGCGACGGCGAGCGTCAGGTCGAAGAGCAGCTCGAGCGTGCTCGCGACGCGTCCACCCTCGTGCGGTCGCGCCCGCTCATGGGGCGCAGACGCGAACGCAGACTGTCGGGACCGACACGACTGGGCGCGGCTTCACTCATGCGCATCATGTGACGGCAGTGCGACGCCGCCCCGCGCCATGCCCACTTCGACTCCTGGCGCGTCCGCGGCTCAGGCGGCGATCTCGACGAGCGAGCCGTCCACCACCTCGTACGTGCGGGCCCCGACGAGCGACGGCGCGTAGGCGTGAACGCTCAGCGCCGGGGCATCGCCGACGGGGGCCGTGCGGTGCACGAGATCACCGGCGAACGTGCGGCTCTCCCCCGCCTCGACGATCGCGCTGACGGTGGTGCCGCGCACCCAGCGCTTCTCGCGCAAAGCTCCCTTGACGACGACGAACGCGCCCGTCGCGCGCCCGTGGTCGTGCCATTCGCTCGTCGACCCGGCCGGCCAGCTGATCGCCCACATCTGCAGGTGCGGCGTGCTCGCGAGCTCGACGCGGCGTCGCTCACCGCCGTCGGGCAGGTCGTCGAGGTGCGCGGCGAGCGACTCGTCCGAGGCGAACAGGCGCGCGACGCGCATGAGTTGCTCGTCGGTGAAGCTCGTGATGCCGGGGGCATCGGCTGCGGTGTCGGGTTGCGGGTGGCGGTTCATGCTGAGGCTCCGAGAGCTGGGGGTTGGCGTGAAGGGCGCCTGATGGGGCGCGATGGTGGCCTGATGAAGAGCGGGTAGGGCACGCCGACGGTGCGTCGTGGCCCTCCCCGACCTGACGACTTGTCCCCCCACCGTCTCACGTCGAACGTCGACGGTGGGGGCAGCGCGCCGACGAAGTCGCGTCGACTGCGCGTGTTCGCGGCGAGCGAACCCGAGCAGCACGAGCCAGCGCGTCGCGTCGGGGTCGTCGATCAGTCGAGTTCGAACGCGACGTCCGTCAGCGAGCGGCGGCGACGCGGCTTGTTCTCGCGCTCGATGTTGGCGGTGAGGTCGTATTCCTCGACGCGGCCGGCGAGCGTCGTGACGGCGGCGTGCTCACCGTCGCGTTCGGCGTCGGGCCAGGCGCGGCCGACGGCGATGCCCGCCATCGGCGCCCATGCCTCACCGAACGCGGCTCGCGTAGCGATGGCGTCGTGGTCGAACCCGGCGAACTGGTGGACGGCGAGGCCCATCGCGTGCGCCTGCAGCGTCAGGTACGCCGTCGCCTGGCCCGTGTCGTGTGCGGCGGTGGCACCGAAGACGAACTCCTTCGACGTCTCCGGCAGCTTCGCAACCTGCACGAACGAGACGGCGAGCATCGACGCAGCCGGCGCCCAGCGTCGATTGCCGCGCGCGAGCGTCTCGACGATGGCGGTGAACGTCGGGTCCCACTCGTCGCCCTGACGGCGACCGACGAGGTAACGGTAGGGCTGCGAGTTGCCGGCGCTCGGCGCCCAGCGGGCCGCGTCGAACAGCGTCGCGAGGTCGGTGTCGGAGAGGTCGTACGTCGGATCGAACACGGCCGGGCTGCTGCGGCGGGCGACGACGTCGAGCACGGCGTCGGCCGGGGCCTCGCTCGTCGAGGGGAGAGCATCGTGAAGAGTCATGCCACCACCCAAGCACGTCGCGCTGACAAGCACGGAATCCCGGCGCTGTGGGGAGGCTGAGAGTGCTGCGGAACGGAAGCGCCCGCCACCGCGGATGCGATGACGGGCGTCTCCCTCTTCCCCAAGAGTCCTGCCGCCGATGCGTGCCGGTTCAGGCGTGCAGGGAGCGGGCGCGGCGCCGGTGGGTAGAACACCGGGCGCCGCCGAACGTCGACGCGGGAGGGGTCGCGCGGCGTTCAGGTCGATGGGACGAGGGGGTCCGAGAGCTCTGCGCGGGGCGTGATGTGGGGATCACGCTGCGGCACACGGCTTCAGGGGTGAGCCTTCAGAGGGAGGCTTCGACGCCGTTGGAGAACATCGAGTCGTGCAGGCGCACCTTCGTCAACTTCGTGCCCTTCGGCGCGTCGAAGACGAGGATGCCCTTGAGCGTGTTGCCGGGGTTGATCTCGGTGTAGAGGGTGTCGTTGCCCTCGATGTAGATGGTGCCGTCCGAGGTCGCCTCGTAGCCGACCCCGTTCGCGTCGTAGGCCTTCTGACCATCGGCCATCATCGTCTCGGCCTCGGTACCGACGTTCTTCACGGTGACGTGGACGGCTGCCCTGAGCCTTCTTGTTCACGTACTGGCTCCCGATGCTGGGGACGTCGCGCTCGACCTTGGTGATCGTGAATTGGGTTCGAGCGTCTCCACATTGGCTCGCTGACGTTCATCACTCCGGCGAGGTTTGACCGTGTTCACCACATCGATGGAGTTCAATCGCCTTCACCACGCACTCGACCTTCAACCGCATTTCATCCGGACGATTCTTGGAGCTACGACGAGCCGCTCGATCGAACGACCTCTCGCCTGATCATTCACGGGCCGTCACGTAGATCCCTCATGCGCCGCCATCGGTGGCGAATTGGCACATCGAGACCGTCGGCAGATTCCTTGACCCAGGACGAACGTGATTGAAATCTCAATCACAGCCTACCGCTCGACCGCGCGGCGATTCACACGTACGTCCAACTTTGCGCCACAATTGGGCAAACGCCTCGCCGAACGCGCGGACACACCCACCAGCGTCTCGGCGGTGGAGCCCCCACCCGTCTCTGCACAGCCACTTCACCCGATGGGCGAGATCTCAGTCTGATATTTCACATATCATAGGCGCGGGTCTCACCCTCGGTCCGGCCTCAGCCCGACACGATCGCAGCCGTATCTCGGCCAGCCGCAAGGAAGCAGAAGTACATGAACGCTCGCCCGGTTCGCGCACCCCTGCGCGCCACCACGATCACGACGACGGCCGCCATGGCCCTTTTCGCCACGGGAGTCGCCGCCCTGGCCACGCCCGCTGCCGCAGCCACCCGCCCCGTGGAGATCCAGGCCACCGTCCTGGTCCTCGACGACGGACAGCCCATGGTGGGCGCCATCGTCGACCGCCTCAGCAAGGAGGGAGTCGCCTACCAGAAGATCGACCTCACCTCCGCGTCCCGCCCGCAGCTGACGCCGTCCTTTTTCGCGAGTCAGGGGTTGCTCACGACCCGGGCGAAGTTCATGGGTGTCGTGACGCCCAGCGCCGAACCGGCGAGCCTCACCGCCGCCGAGCGGGCCACCCTGGCGCGATACGAGAGCACCTTCAAGGTGCGCGAGTTCAGCGCGTACAACTGGCCCAGCGCGGGCATCGGCCTGGAGAACCAGTACAGCGGCGCCGTCGACGGCATGGCCGCCGACCTGTCCGGCGCAGCGAAGACCAACGGCTTCGAGTACCTCAAGGGATCGGTCACGTTCGACGACCTCTCCCCCGGTGTTTCCGAGAGCTACGGATACATCGCGAAGAAGGCCGCCACGAGCAACGGCGCCACCTATACGCCGTATCTCACGCTCCCCGTGCCCGGAACGGGCAACAGCGGCTCCCTCCTCGGCGTCTACGCCAAGGACGGGCGTGAGCAGCTCATCAGCACCGTCGCGTCCAACGCGTCGCAGCAGCACTGGAAGGTGCTCTCGCACGGCATCGTCTCGTGGTTGACCCGAGGCATCTCGACGTCCTACTCGCGCAACTTCTTTGCGGTCCAGGTCGACGACGTCCTGCTGCCCGACGCCGAGTGGAACGCCGAGGGCAACTGCACCGTCGGCGACGACTGCAACCCCGCCACCTACCCGGAGACGGCGCCCGGCGCCACCTCGCGCATGACGGCCCAGGACGTCGACCAGCTCGCCGCCTGGCAGCGCACCAACGGCGTCAAGCTCGACGTCGCCTTCAACGGCGCGGGTGCGGCCGACCAGAAGGCCGAGACCGGCTCCGACGCCCTCGAGGCGTCGTTGCTGGCCAACAAGAACGAGTTCCGCTGGATCAACCACACGTGGTCGCACCCCTACCTCGGCTGTGTTCACGACGACTCGACGACGCCGTGGCAGTGCGCGAAGACGTCGACGGGTGGCATCAACTGGGCCTCGCAGGCCACGATCGCCTCCGAGATCAGCAAGAACGTCGCGTACGCCAAGACGAACACGCTGCCCAACTTCGACGCCGCGAGCCTCGTCACCGGCGAGCACTCGGGTTTGAAGTCGCTGCCGCAGATGCCGGCCGACAACCCCTACCTCGCGTCGGCCCTGACGCAGCAGCGCATCAAGTGGATCGCCTCGGACGCCTCGCGCGAGAGCGAACCGCGCGTCCTCGGCTCCGCGACGACCGTGCCGCGCCACCCGATGAACATCTACTACAACACCTCGACGAAGGCTAACGCCGTCGACGAGTACAACTGGCTCTACACGAGCCGCGCCGACGGCGGATCCGGGCTGTGCGAGGACAACCCGGCCACGAGCACGTGCATCACGCCGCTGACGCAGGACGGGTTCGACTCCTACATCGTGCCCAAGGAGAAGCAGATCGCCCTGGGGCACGTGCTCGACAACGACGCCCGCCCGCACTACGCCCACCAGAGCAACCTGACGGGCGACCGCATCCTCTACCCGGTCGTCGAGGGCATTCTCGGCTCCTACCGCGGCGTCTACGCCGACAACGCTCCCATCGTCAACGTCACGACGGCCGAAGCGGGCACGCAGCTCGTGCGTCAGCAGACGTGGCGGGCCAGGAGCTCGCAGGTGCAGGCGACGATCTCCGGCACCAAGCTGCAGCTGTTCAACAACTCCTTCTCCGCGATCGACGTGCCCGTGACGGCACCGTCCGGCACCCGCTCGGGCCTTTCGACGTTCGGGCAGAGCTACGGCGGGCAGTCGTCCGACTGGGTGCGCCTGAGCGGCCTCGGCCTCAAGACGTTCACCCTGCCCACCGCGACCGGTTTCGCCACGAGCGCCTCGTGGGACACCTCCGCCGCCGCGACGCCCGCCACCCCGAGCGCGCCTGCCCTCACACCGGGCACGGCGAAGGACGGCACGTCGACGCGAGTGATCGCCCAGCCGGTCGCGGACAGCGACCTGATCGCGGCCGCCGGCTGAGACCCGCATGCACGTGGCGTTGCTGAACGAGGGGACGTACCCGGTCGTGCACGGCGGGGTCAGCACCTGGTGCGACCAGTTGGTGAAGAACCTACCCGAACACGAGTTCTCCATCGTGACGCTCACCGGCACGCAGCACGAGAGCGTGTGGTCGCTGCCCTCCAACGTCCGCTCGTTCCAGGCCAAACCCATGTGGGGTGAGGTGAGGCGTCGGTGGTCGTTCGAGGCGCTGCGAGCCTGGGGTGAGTCGTCGGAGATCGACTCCGCCTACCGCCAGTTGTGGTCGGCCGTGTTGCCACCTGCAGGTCGCTCGGTCGACCTGCAGGCGGCGACGGCAGGGCTGCGCGTCCTCGCTGCCGAGTACGCCCAACCCCTCATGGCGCACTTCACGGGCGGCCTGGGGACGAAGGCGCTCATGGGCGCCTGGGCGTCGCACGTGAAGGGCACGGGCCTACCACCGCTGTCGGGGTCGCAGGCGGCGGACGTCTCGCGGCACGTCGACCGTTTTCTCGCGGTGCTCAACGTGTCATGGCCGAGCGTCGACCTCATCCACGCCACGACGAACGGTCCGGCAGGGCTCATGGCACTCGGCCGGCACTGGCGGGACGGCACACCCATCGTCCTGACCGAGCACGGCGTGCACCTGCGCGAGCGCTACCTCGCGCTGCGCGCCGCGAACTTCCCCTGGACCGTGCGCTACGCCCTCATGGCGATGACGCGCGCCGTCTGCCAGACCGTCTACAACCACTGCGAACTCATGACGCCCGTGAGCGAGTTCAACGCAGGATGGGAGCGCGAGCTCGGAGCGAAGGCGCAGCGCGTCATCACCGTGCCCAACGCCGTCGACGCCACGGCCTTCCCACCCGTCGAGGGCGAGCCGGACGTGCCGACCGTCAGCTTCGTGGGTCGCATCGACCCGCTGAAGGACCTGGCCACCCTCATCGAGGCGTTCGCGATCGTGCGCGACTCGGTGCCGGATGCCCGCCTGCGGCTCTTCGGCCCGACGCCAGCCGGCAACGAGGCCTACCGGGCGGAACTCGACGCGCTCGTCGTCGCATGCGGCCTCGAGGCGAGCGTGACGTTCGAGGGCGCGGTGCCCTCGGCCCGACCCGCGATCGAAGCGGGCCACGTGGTCGCCCTGTCCAGCATCTCCGAGGGGCTGCCCTACACCGTCATCGAGTCGATGATGTGCGGCCGCGCGACCGTGAACACCGACGTCGGAGGAGTCAACGAGTGCGTCGGGCGCGACGAGACGTGCGGGCTGCTCGTACCGCCACGCGACGCCCAGGCCCTGGGTGAGGCGCTCGTGCGCCTGCTCGTCGACGATGCGGAACGGCAAGCCATGGGACGCCGTGCGCGCGAGCGCGCCCTGTCGACGTTCGACCTCGCGAAGTTCACCGCACGCTACCGGTGCATCTACCAGCGCAGCGCCGCCACGGTGCCCGAGGCAGACCTCGACGACGTCCGCCGCGCCCTCGAGGCAGCCGACTCGAGCGCCACACGTGAGGACGCCGCCGCGACCCACGCCGCACCCACCACCACGGAGGCCGAGTCGTGTCGATGACGCTCAAGGAAGCGACCGGGACGAGGGCGACGGGCGACGACGAGACGCACCCCGAGCTCGCCGCCTCGGTCGACAACACCGTCGACCTCTTCGACGCCGCCGCTCACCTCGAATCGATGGGGTTCGGGGGCCGCAGCTCGGTGCGCCACGGCTATGCGAACACCTTCGCGCACGCTGACGCGCTCGTGCGCACGCGCCTGGCCGGCGCCGTCGTCCTCACGGGCCGCGAGCGCACGGACGAGGTGCGCACGTGGAGGCGGGCCTGGAGCCAGGCGCTCGCCCGATCCCTCACGATGCTGTGCGGCGTCCTCATCTGCATCGCGACTGTCACGTCGTACAACACGAACGCCGTCTTCACGGCGGGCGCCGTCGGCTGGCTCGCGGGGCAGCTCGTCAGCGCGACGATGTGGCAGGGGCTGTCCTCTGCGAGTCGCCTCAAGGCGAAGGTGAACGGCGCCTGCGTCGGCTCCGTCTCCCTCCTGCTCTCCGCGGGCGCCTGCCTCGTCGTGGATTCGTGGGTGCCGCTGCTGTGGGCCCTGTGGAGTTGTGCGATCTCGGCTCTCGTCGTCATCGGTTCGCCCGTGCAGCTTCTCGTCGCCGTCCTGCCCTGCGCCGCGCTGACGGGGGTACTGCTCGTCGTCGAACCGGGCGCGGCAACGGTCGTCAGCCGCGTCATCGTGGTCGGGTTCGCCGCGGTGACGGGGTACATCGTCACGAGCGCAGCCCGGGAGCAACAGCAGCGCGCGCGAAGTCTGGCGCGCGAGGTGCTCCATCCCGTCCTGGCGTGGAGCACCCTTCAGACGCTCGCGCTCATCACCCAGTTGATGGTGCTCGTCGCCCACGTCGGCAACGCGTTCACGCTGCCCATGGCGATCGCTGGTCTCGCGGCCTCCGCGGCCTGCGAACCGGTGCTCGACAGTGCCCTGCTCGGCGCGAAGCGCCTCGCGTTCCTCACGGACAGCTGGCGTCAGTTGCGGTGGATGACGGCCGGGCTCGGCATTCTCGCCGTCGGCCTCGTCTGCGGCGTAGGGCTCATCGCCGCGTTCTGCATGCTCGCTGCCGCGGGCGGTGACCGCAACGACGCCCACGTCTTCCTGCCCGCCGTGCTCATCACCGCCCTCGCCACGACCGGCTCCGGCGTTCAACTGCGCACCGGCAACGCCCTCGGCGCTGCCGCAGTGGCGGTGGGCAGCCTCGGCCTCGTCCTCGTCTGCCTGCCCGCCGGCGACGCCGTCGGCCTCCTCCTGGCCTCGCTCGTCCTCTTCGTCACCGTCAGCGCCGTCACGGCCCGACGCACCTCCCACTCCGCGAATTGGTGACCCCCGTGTTCCACGTCCTTCAACCCACCCCGGCCGTGCCCTGGTACATCCACCCCGCGCAGGCTCCGCTCGCCTGGCAGCGCCTCGCCGAGGGCGCGTTCGGTTTCGGCTTCGTCGTCGTCAACATCGAGAACGGGCCCGGCCGCGGACCACAGGATCCCTACTACCGCGAACCGCTCGCGCGCGGGCTCGCCACGACGACGGTCGGGTACGTCAACGTCGGCTACGGCCAGCGCCCCTGGGGTGACGTGCTCGAGCAGGTCGAACAGTGGCAGCGGTGGTACGGCATCCACGACGTCATGCTCGACTGCGTCCCGTCGCAGGATCGTCAGGGCGCCTGGTCGGTCGAGTGGATCGACGCGCTGCGGCGTGCCGGGGTCGAGCACGTCATCGCCAACCCCGGCGTCGTGCCAACGCGACGCCTCGTCGAGACGGCCGACGTCACCTGTGTGGCCGAGGCTGCCTGGCAGGACTACGCCCACCTGCAGATGCCCGAGTGGTTGCAGGCGGTCAGCCCGCACAAGCAGTGGCACCTCGTGCACGGCGTGCCACCCGAGCACCTCGCCTCCGTGCCGGCCCTGGCCGCGAGCCGCGGGGCGCACTTCAGCTGGGCCACCGACCGTGGCCTGCCCAACCCGTGGGACGTGCTGCCCGCGCCGTACGCCGACTGTCACCCTGAACTCGTGAAGGCACGATGAAGACCTCGCTCCCCGCAGCGGGCGCGCTCGTGCTCGCGCTCACGACGAGTGCGTGCGCGGCCACGGACGACCAGGCCCTCCCGCCGTCCGCGAGTGCCGCCGGAACGGCCCCGAGCGCCGCAACGTCGAACGGCAAGCCGGGCGCCACGTGGTGGAAGCCCGCGCGTGGGCAGAGCTGGCAGATCCAGTACAGCGGCGCGCTCGACACCTCCGTCAAGGCATCGGTCTACAACCTCGACTGGGAGGGGACGAGCACGAAGACCGTCACCGCTCTGCACCGGCGCAACATCAAGGTGATCTGCTACATCAACGCCGGCGGGTACGAGCAGTGGCGTCCGGACGCGAAGAAGTTCCCCGCGTCGACGCTCGGCAAGCCGCTCGATGACTGGCCGGGCGAGCGCTGGCTCGACGTGCGCCAGCGCGCCAAGCTGGCGCCGATCATGGCCAAGCGCATGGACGTGTGCAAGGCGAAGGGCTTCGACGCCGTCGACCCTGACAACATGGACGGTTACGCCGCGACGAGCGGGTTCCCCATCAAGCAGTCCGACGCCGTCGCCTACCAACGTCAGCTCATCGCCGACGCGCACAAGCGGGGCCTGGCGATCGGCCTGAAGAACAGCCTGGAGATCCTCCCGCAGTTGCAGACGAGCATCGACTTCGCCGTCAACGAAGAATGTGTCGCCTACGACGAGTGCGACCGCTACGCGCCGATGCTCGCGGCGAACAAGCCTGTCTTCAACGTCGAGTACTCCGGTTCCGCGGCCAGCGTGTGCTCGCGCGTGCCCAAGGGCATGAGCACGATCATCAAGCCCCTCGAGCTGACGGCCAAGCGCACCGCCTGCTGACGTACGCTCGGGGCTGCCTCGGACGTGCGGGCCTGAGCGCACGCGTTATGCGTGCGGGCTGGAGCGCTCACGGCCTGCTGCCGTCGTTAGCGTGAGGATGCGGGCGGTCGGTCGACTCGGCGCACGCCCGGCTGATGCGGCCGGGTCCCCACACCGAATGGGGTGAAACCCGGCCGCGTTCTCGCGTCTCAGGCGCCCACGTAGGCCTTGAGGTGCTCGCCGGTGTGCGTCGTCGCATCGGCGACGAGGTCGGCTGGGGTGCCCTCGAAGACGACGCGCCCACCGTCGTGTCCCGCGCCGGAGCCGAGGTCGATGATCCAGTCCGCGTGGGCCAGACCCGAATGCACGACCTCGACCGGCAGATGGCCGAGAAGGAGGAGCGCGAGGCGCTCGCTCGCGAGGTGCACGACGTCCTGGGCCACCGGTTGAGCCTGCTGTCGATGCAGGCCAACGCGCTCGAGATCGAGGCGCAGGAGGCCGGCGCACCCGACGTCGAGAAGCGCGCCCGGCAACTCCAGGAGGGCGCGGCAGGGTCGATGGACGACCTGCGCTCGCTGCCCGCGATGCTGCGCACCGGCCAGTCGGCGCCCGATGAGCACCACGCTCTCGCCGATATCGCCGAGCTGGTGCGAGAGTGCATCGACGCGGGCACGCCCGTCAGCTCGAACGTGTTCGTCGATCAGTCGCACCCCCTGGACCCCGTCATCTCGCGCAGCGCGTACCGCATCACCACCGAACTGCTGACGAACGCGCGCAAGCACGCGCCGGGCTCTCTCGTGCAGCTCGACATCCGCGGTGACGCGCGCGGTGGCATCACGATCTCGACGGCCAACCCGCTGCCCGATGTCGCGAGCGCTGCCCGATCGGATGGTTCGGGAACCGGCCTGACGGGCGTGGCGCAGCGCGCTCAGGACGTCGGAGGATCGTTCTGGACAGGCCCGTCACCCGACGGTCGCCGCTTCACCGCGAGCGCCACGCTGCCGTGGACGATGCCGCGTGTCTGACGACGGCTCGATCCACGGCACCACACGTGTCGAATGCGACGAGAGTACGAAAGCAGTTGAGCATGAACGACATTGACCGTCCCGACGGCGCATCCCTTCCGGCCCATGCCGGCGCTGAGCGCGCGATCCGCGTCATGGCCGTCGACGACGACCCGATGGTGCTCGACCTCATCCGCGTCATGCTCAAGGCCGCGCCCGGTATCGAACTCGTCGCGACGGCGAGCGACGGCGACGAGGTGATCGGGGTCGTCACAGCACATCACCCGGATGTCGTCCTCATGGACGTGCGCATGGAGCGCATCAACGGCATCGACGCGACGCGCGCACTGACGAAGCGGCCGAACGCACCGCGCGTCATCATTCTCACGACGTTCGACGAGCAGGAGTACGTGCCGCAGGCAATGGACGCCGGTGCCGTCGGGTTCATCCTCAAGGCGTCAGCGCGCGAGGCGCTGTACGGCGCGATCCGCGACGCACACGAGGGGCGCAGCCCCATGTCGCCCGCGAGCGCCGCGCATCTGCGCACCGGATACCTCGACGCCGGGGGCGCCGCGCGCATGGACGCTCGCGCGAAGCTCGCACGGTTGAGTGACCGTGAGCGCGAGATCGTCGAGATGGTGGCGCAGGAGATGTCGAACCCCGCCATCGCCGCCGAATTGTTCTTGAGCGAGAGCACGGTGAAACAACACCTGACGTCGGCCGCCACCAAACTCGGCGTGACAGGCCGCGTCGGCATCGCGATGGTCCTGGCCCGGGCGGAGTAGCGTCGAGGATGCGGTTCCTCACAGACGGCAGCCACGACCCGAACGGAGGCGCACCCGTGGCGCGGTGCCCGTCCGGCGCGCTCGAGGTGCACGAACACGACGCGATTTTCTGACGGTTTCCTCGGACGCGACGACTCACCGCCTCATCTCTTCATCTCGCGGGCTGACGCACATGAGGAAGCCTGACGCGCTTACCACCCGCACTCGCGCCACCCAGCGCACGAAGGGGGATCGTCAGCGAGCCGAGTCGAGGCGCGCCATGTGAGCGTCGCTGAGCTGCGGAGCAGCCAGTGCGGCGTCGAGCTGCGCGAGCGAACTTGCCCCGACGATTGGGCGCATCGACGGGCTGCCCTGCACGAGCCAGGACAGCACGACCTGCCCGGGCTGCGCGCCCAGTTCGTCAGCCACCGACCGCAGCGCCGAGAGGCGACGCGTCGTCCCCGGGTGGTCGTAGACCTCGGGCAGCGGCCGGTCGTCACGGTCATACGCACCCTGGATCAGCGGGCTGTAGGCCCAGCACTCGAGGTCGTCATGCGTCTCGAGATAGTCGATCGTCTCGTCGCTGACGAACCCGAAACGGTGATCCTTGCCCGGCACCTGCGTGTCGGGGCGCGGGCGGACGTACGACGTCGTCAGCTGCAGCGCCGTGAACGGCTCGACGCCCTGCTCGGCGGCCAGCATGCGTGCCTGCTCGACGCGCCACGTCGGGTGGTTGCTCACACCGAGCCGGCTCACCTTCCCTCGCGCAACAAGGGAACCCAGCGCCGCGACGACGTCGGGCATCGGCGTCGAACGATCCTCACCGTGCGCCCAGTAGACATCGACGACGTCGATGCCGAGACGTTCGCGGCTTCGCTCGAACTGGGTGGCGATGACGTCAGGCGCGAGGCCCTCCCATTCGGTGAAGTCGCCGGCCCGCGCCGGTTCCTGACCCACCTTCGTCGCAATCGTCAAACCTTCGCGGATGCCGGCGTTGGCGCGCAGCCACGCCCCGATCGTCTGCTCGCTCTGGCCGCCCGCACCCGTCGGATTCGCCCAGAACGCATAGCAATTGGCCGTGTCGAGCGTGCGCCCACCGGCGTCGACGTAGCGATCCATTAGGGCGAACGACGTCGCCTCGTCCGTCTTCGTGCCGAAATGCATCGTGCCGAGGACGAGATGCGGGGCGATCCAAGAAGTCATGCGCCCATCCAACACGCAGCTGGCCACGCACCTCAACGTGGAGGGGCGGCCTGGAGACCCCTGATCCCGCCGGCCCACAGGAAACCCCTCGCCGCACACGTCGGGCCAAGAAGTGCCTCGTGCGATCTCGTAGCCCGGCGGCGGCGCGCGAAATACACGAGATAGAGCACTGCCGTGCGGTACGCCGGCACGCCATCACCACCGGCCTCGACGGAACCACCACACCCCGCGCGCACGTCACGCCAGCACACCATCGAGGGAAGCAAGACATGCGCCGGTCCATCATCATCACCCTCGCCGTCGCGGTGCTGGGCATCATCGGCGCCGTTTCGGCGTTCGCGCTGTCGTCCCGAATCGGTGCCCCAGGCGGGCACGGCGGATCGGAGCCCGCACAGCCGGACCGGGCGATCGCCCGCGACATCGAGAATGCCGTGCGCCACCAGCCTGGTGTGGCGAATTCGCGCGTCGTCATGAAGGTGAACTGCATCGACGGCTGCCAGGGCCGTGACCAGGAGTTCACGGTCGACGTCACGCTGACGGACGACGCCAGCGCACGCCACGTGCTCGACGTCAACCGCACGATCAACGAGCTCTACCCGCGCACGGCTCCGCCGGAGTGGGCACGTTCTCCCGGGCGAATCCGCTTCAGCCTGCACTCGCCGCAGGACGGTGCTCTCATCGTGCCGACCTCCAACGGCAGCCACGGCACGGCTTCGTCACCGACCAGGGCCAGCGCGTTGACGAGCACGCAGGTCGACGCGTTCTTGGCGGCTGCCCGCGTCAACCCGTCGTCGTCGGCGTCATGGTCGTCGTCAGGCAGGGACGACGCGCCGTCGTTCGTCGTTCGCTCCACCATCAAGACCAGCGATTGCGCGACGCTCGACGCGACGGCCGCGAACACCGTCACCGCGCTGTCGGCGATACGCCGCAAGGGCACGCCAGCGGAGTTTCACTTCCGGTGCGAGCACGCCGCGGGTGAGGTGCCGATCGGCGCGACGACGCACACGACCGGATGGTCGACGATGGCCGACACCCTGTCGCGACTCATGACCCCGCCGGCGGGCAGCAGGTCGTACCGACGTGACGGCGTCTACCTGAAGCACAAGCACGGTAGCGCCGTCCTCACGGTGACGGGCCACCCGTCGAATGCGACGTCCGAGGTGAAGAACGACGCGACGACGGTCGTGGCGCAGCTTCGCGCACTCGAGGTGCCTACGCCCACGCTGGACCTGCGGCCCGCACCGTGACCGGCGGCGCTCGACGGTGAACGCATGACGCGTCATGAACACGCGAACGCCCGGCACCCCTCGTCGGGGCGCCGGGCGTTCGTCGAGGCTCAGGCCTGGGCTGCGGTCTCTTCGCTCTCGGCGCGACCGCAGTTGCACCCGCCGCAGCCGCAGCCGCCACCGGCGCCCACGCCAGCTTCGCGGGCCTTGGCGTCGGCCTCCATCTTGGCGCGGATGTCGTCCATCGGCAGCTCACGGATCTGACGGATCAGGTCCTCGACGGCCGCCGCGGGCAGCACGCCCGAGTTGGAGAACACCATGAGGCCGTCGCGGAACGCCATGAGCGTCGGGATGGACTGGATGTTCGCGGCCGCCGCGAGCTCCTGCTCGGCATCGGTGTCGACCTTCGCGAAGACGATGTCGTCGTGCTTCTCGCTCGCCGCTTCGAACACGGGCGCGAACTGACGGCACGGGCCGCACCAGGCCGCCCAGAAGTCGACGAGGACGATGCCGTTGTTCTCGATGGTCTCGGTGAACTTCTCACCGGTCAGTTCGATGGTTGCCACAGGCCTTGCTCCTCGAAAAAAGATTGTGGTTCGTCGGCCATTCAAACAAACACCGGAGGCAATCTCTTCCCGCCGCGCTCGCCCGCCAGAACCGCTCGCCGCGCGGGCCGTGGAACCGGCGCGCGGGCGTTGCCGTCCAAACACCATGACAACGACACGACGCTGGCCGCTGACGGTGGCGCTCGCCCTGGTGGTGGCGCTGATCGCGGCCGGTGTCGCCGTCGTCAACCTCACAAGGCACGATTCCTCGTTCCGCGAACCGACCCAGCCGGCGCCTGCCTACGCACATGCTCTCGAGGAGCAACTCGAAAAGCGGCCCGGCGTGGCACGGGTTCGCGCCGAGGAAGCGATCGAGTGCATCGACGGCTGCAAGGGTCAGCGCTACGGGTTCGACGTCGCCATCGACCTCACGGACGACGCGACGGCCGCGAACGTTCGGGACGCCGCGGCCTTCGTCCGCAGCCGCTACCCCGAGGGCGCGTACCCAATGGCGGCAAACATCCCAGCGTCCATCCACTTCTTCACCGCCGGGTTGAACGCGAGCGGCGACAACAGCCTCGCCGTGACCACCTCCGGCCCAGCCCTGACGACGGCGCAGGCGCAGGCCTATCTCGACGTGGCGCGCACGAACCCGCGGACGGAAGCGCGCTTGCTCCCCGACCGCGCACAGCCCGCGGCGAAGGCGACCTTCGTCGTGGAATCCGACGTCATCGCAACGAAGTGCGAGGATCTCGACCGAGTGACCGCTCCGACGGTCGCCGTCCTGCGCAAGGTGGCCGGCACCGACGGCATAAGCACGCATCTGACCTTCCGGTGTGCGCAGACGTACGCCACCGTCGCCGTGGGTCCGACGACGCGGACCCACGGATGGTCGGATGCCGCGACGGCCTTGAGCACACTGGAAGCGACGCCGCAATCGAGCGCCGCGGAGAGGCCCTACGTTCGCCTCGGCGTGCGAGACGGCGCAACACGCCTGACGGTGAGCGCCCGCTCCGACGACGCGGTGAGTCCGGAAACCCGCCGTCGTGCGGGCGTCGTCATCGAGCGCCTTCGCACGGTGGGCGCGGTGAATCCTCAGCTCGATCTCGACTGAGTCGCCCTCGCCTGACTCGACGTCGACGTCACGCCTCCAGGCGAGGCGGGCGGCGCCGATAGCTCGCTGGCGTCGCCGACATCCGAATCGGGTTGGCGACCTGCGCGACGCCCTCGACGTCGACACGCATGTCGAGGCCGACCGACTCGGCAAGCGCGAACGCCTGCGCGAGATCGTTGACGGGCCCGGCGGGCACACCGGCGTCCGCGAAACGCTCGGCCCATTCCTGCGCGCCATGTGCCGACAGCACCTCGAGCATCAGCGGGACGACGTCGTCGCGATGCTCGACCCGCGCGGAGTTGGTCGCAAAGCGGGCATCCTGCGCCCACTCACCATTACCGAGAACCTCTGCGGCGCAGGCGAACTGGCGATCATTGCCGACGGCGATGGCGAGCGGCCGATCTGCGGTCTCGAACACTTCATACGGCACGAGCGACGGGTGACGGTTGCCCATGCCGCGCGGCACGGCCCCCGTCATGACGTGCGCGCCGGCCTGATTCGTCAGCGCCGACAGCAGGGACGACAGCAACGACACCTCGACGAGTTGCCCTTCCCCCGTCGAGTCGCGATGTCGCAGCGCCGCGAGCATGCCGACGGCAGCATGCAGACCGGTGACGACGTCGACGAGCGCGACGCCGACCTTCGTCGGCTCGTCGGGCGGCCCGGTCACCGACATGAGGCCACCGACGGCCTGCACGAGCAGGTCGTACCCGGGCAACGACGACTCACCGAAACCGGTGATCGAGACGTAGACGACGTCAGGGTTCCACTCGCGCACCTGCTCATACCCGAGCCCCAGCCGCGCCATCGTCCCCGGCAAGAAATTCTCGACGACGACGTCGGCGCGCGTCACGAGATCGCGTGCGGCGGCGAGATCGTCCGCCTCGCGAAGATCCCAGAACTCGCTGCGCTTGTTGCGGTTGACCGACAGGAAGTACGTCGCCTCCCCGTCCTCGGTGAACGGCGGACCCCAGGCGCGCGTGTCGTCACCGCCGTCAGGGCGTTCGATCTTGACGACGTCGGCGCCCAGGTCGCCGAGCAGCATCGTCGCGTAAGGGCCGGCCAGGACACGGCCGAAATCGGCGATGAGCAGGCCGTCGAGAGCTGATGGCACGGAGGCTCCTCGGGGAAGATCTGGACGAACGAACGTGGACGAGATTCGCCGATGGGGACAGGAACCGCAGAGGGGGACGAGATGTGCAGATGTGGACGAGAATCGCGGTGCAGTCAGACGCGAAAAGCCACCTTCATCGACGGCCGATACAACCTGCACCCTATGTGGTGATCGACGCCACGGGTGTGCGTGCCGCCACACGTTGTCGTACCCGCGAGTAGCGTCCGAGTAGGCTGACCACCGAACCACGCCGCTTGCGAAGGAGGGCCCGATGCGCATCGCGCTGTCCTCCTATCGCAGCAAGCCGCACAGCGGCGGCCAGGGCATCTACGTGCGTCACCTCAGCCGCGAACTCGCCGCTCTCGGCCACGACGTCACCGTCTTCTCCGGCCCTCCCTACCCCGAACTGGACGACGCCCGCCTTGTGGCTGGCCGTGCGACTGACCGGGCGACGGGTCCAGCGAGTCGCCAGACGTCGTCAGCCAAGCGGGCCGGCGCGACGGCGAGCATCGAGCCGACGAACCCCGGCAGGCTGCGCCTCGAGAAGCTGGCGAGCCTCGACCTCTACAACGATGACGACCCGTTCCGTCACCCCCATCCGCGCGAACTGCGCGACCGCATCGACGTCGTCGAATACGCGGGGATGCTGTCGGGTTCGTTTCCCGAACCACGCACGTTCGGGATGCGACTGGCGCGCGAGATGCGTACGCGGTCAAGAGAGTTCGACGTCCTGCATGACAACCAGACGCTCGCGCCGGGCCTGCTCGACATCGCGCGCGGCGGCCTCCCCGTCGTCACGACGATCCACCACCCGATCAGCGCCGACCGCCGCCTCGAGATCGAGGCCGCGACGAACCCGTGGCGCAAGTACACGAAATGGCGTTGGTACTCGTTCGTGCCGATGCAGGCGCGCGTCGCCCGCGCGAGCAGCCGCATCATCACCGTGAGCGAGACGAGCCGCGACGACATCGTCCGAGAATTCGGGGTCGACCCCGAACGCATCAGCATCATCCCCGTCGGCGTCGACGTCGAGACGTTCACGCCCGACGCCGGCGTCGCGAAGAGTGCACCTGGGATCGCCGTCGAGACGCCCGCCCCGGGCGTCGACGTCGAGACGTTCTGGCCTGACGGCTCGGCGCGCCACCGCGTGCCCGGACGCCTCACGACGATCACGAGCGCGAACGTGCCACTCAAGGGGTTGAGTGTGCTCATCGACGCGCTCGCTTTCCTACCGCAGGACGCGTGGCGCGAACTCGTCGTCGTCGGCACACCGAACCGCGCGGTCGAGACCCAACTCGAAGCCCTCGGATTGTCCCCTCGCGTCCGGTTCGTCAGCGGCATCAGCGACGACGACCTCGCGGGTCTACTCGCGAGCGCCGCCGTCCACGTCGTGCCGAGTCTCTATGAAGGTTTCTCGCTGCCCGCGGTCGAGGCCATGGCGTGCGGCACACCCGTCGTCGCGACGCGCGTCGGCGCGCTGCCGCAACTCGTGCACGGCACCGACGGCGAGACGTCGGCTGTCACCGGCAGCGCAGGCAGGGTTCCCGCCGCCCACGGCGGGAGCGCGGGCCCACGCGCCCACGCGGCAGGCGAGCCGGACACGAGCGCTGACGCCGACGGCTCCGACGCCGGCATCCTCGTCGAGCCAGGTGATGCGCGCGCTCTCGCGGGCGGCATCGTCAGCCTGCTCGAATCCGAGGAGACCCGAACACGATTCGGACGCGTCGGTCGCCGTCGCGCCGTCACGACATACTCATGGCGGGCTGTCGCCGAGGCGACGGCCGCCGTCTACACCGAGGAGATCGCCCGATGCTGACCGTCGACTTCAACCGCTTCACCCTGGGCCCGGGCATGACGGTGCTCGACGTCGGGTGCGGGCAGGGACGTCACAGCTTCGAGGCGCTGCGTCGCGGCGCGGACGTCACGGCGTTCGACTTCAGCCGGTCCGACCTCGACGAGGTGCAGACGATGTTCGACGCCATGGCCGCCGAGGGCCAGATGCCTGCGAGCGGCGCCTACCGCACCGTCCAGGGTGACGCGCGCGCGATGCCGTTCGACGACGCGAGCTTCGAGCGCGTCATCGCCTCCGAAGTGCTCGAGCACATCGTCGAGGATGACGCCGCCATCGACGAGATCGTGCGCGTGACGAAGCCCGGCGGCCTCGTCGCCGTGACGGTGCCGCGGTACTGGCCCGAGAAGATCTGCTGGGCCCTGTCGACGCCCTACCACGAGGTCGAGGGTGGCCACGTGCGCATCAACAAGGCGAGCGCACTCGTCGGCAAGCTCGAGAAGCGTGGCCTGATGACGCTCGGCACACACCACGCGCACGCGCTGCACTCGCCGTACTGGTGGCTCAAGTGCGCGGTCGGGGTCGACAACGACACCAACCTCGCTGTCAAGGCGTATCACCGCATGCTCGTCTGGGACATGATGAAGGCGCCGGCGCTGACGCGTCAGGCCGAGAAGGCGCTCAACCCCGTCATGGGCAAGAGCTTCGTCGTGTACCTGCAGAAGCAGTACTGAACCCCGTCGCGCCGATGACGTCAGCCCTCACCAGTGAACAAGTCTGCGAGACAGGCCTGTTCATTGCTCTCCTCCAGGGCGAAGACGGCGCGCTGCCGTGGTTCGTCGGCGGGCAGTGGGACGCCTGGAACCACACCGAGGCACTCATGGGCCTGACGATCGCCGCCCATGTTTCACGTGAAACAGGATCACCACGTGTCAATCACACCGCCGAGCAGCTGAGCGAACGCGCCCGTCTCGGCCTGCAGCACCTGCGCGAAACGCAGCGTGAGGACGGCTCGTGGCCGATGCGCGTGAGAGACGGCGTCGTCGAACAGGACGAGAGCGACACGAACCAGTGCGCCTACCCGGCCGTCGGCGTCTGGCATCTCGCGCTCGTCACCGGCGCAGGGCGCGGCGACGGCCCCGACCGCGGCATCCTCGCCGAGAACTGGCCGATGGTCCGTGCGGCGATCCGACACGTCCTGACGGCCCAGCGCGACGACTGCACGATCGCCTGGGCGATCAACCGTCGCGGCGGCCTCGGCGACCATGCGTTGCTCACCGGCAACGCCAGCATCCTGCAGTCGCTGTGGGCCGCGGCCGCCATCGCGGATACCCTCGGCCACATCGATGACGCTGCGTCCTGGCGCGA